>DAHUZD010000351.1 GCA_027306745.1 Acidobacteriaceae bacterium | reverse complement strand
CTGCTGCACCTGACCGGCGAGCCGGTGGAGTTGTTCGCGCTGCTGGGAGCGGACAGCTTGCTCAGCCTGCGCCAGTGGCGAGAACCAGAGCGGATGCTGGCGCTCTGTGACTGGATCGTCGCCCCGCGCCCCGGCTTTGCTTTGGGGGCGACGCTGGGCGACGCATTGGCGTCTGCGCAATCGGCGTTGCCGGCCTCCGTGCAGGCTGCCATCGTTGCCGATGACCGCCACGGAAGTTGCCTGCGCCTGCACCATGCCGAACGCCGAACAACGCGCCTGTGGCTGCTGCCGCATTTGCAAGAAGATGTTTCTGCGACCGGACTGCGCGTGGCCTTGGCTTCTGGAGATTTGGACCCGGCGTTGCTGCCCGAGCCGGTGGCTGACTACATCCGCAAGACGGGATTGTATGCTGCCTCGGAGTGGTCAGGCGTGCTCTAACGCAGCATAAAAGCCTGCAAATCGGCAGTGCTGTCCTGGCGCAGGCCGCTTCGTTCAGCGTGATTGGAGCGGAAAAATCGACGCAGAAACCTAGTTGCTCAGGCCTTCCATCAGCGCGTTCACGATGCGGTTCAGGTCTTTGTCGCTGTGGCGCAGGTCATCGATCTTGGCGATGGAATGCATCACGGTGGTGTGATGCTTGCCGCCGAATTGGCGGCCAATTTCCGGCAGGGAGGCCTCTGTAAGCTGCTTGGCCAGATACATGGCGATCTGGCGCGGCACCACCACGGCGCGCGAGTTGTTCTTCTGCTTCAGCTCTGTGACGCGCATGCCGAATTGCTCGGAGACGGCGCGCTGAATGGCCTCGATCGTCACCTTGCGCACCTGCGTGTCAATGAACTGCTTCAGGCATTGCTGAGCCACGGAGAGCGTCAACTCCACGCCATGCAGGCTGCACCAGGCGATCAGGCGCACCAGCGCGCCTTCCAACTCGCGCACATTGGTGCGGATGTTCGATGCGATGAACAGAGCAATGTCCATCGGCAGCGTGACCTGCTCGCTCTCGGCCTTCTTTTGCAGAATGGCGACTTTAGTTTCCAGGTCGGGCGGCTGAATGTCAGCGATCAAGCCCCACTCAAAGCGATTGCGCAGCCGGTCTTCAATCTCGGCCAGTTCTTTGGGCGGGCGGTCGCTGGCGATCACGATCTGCTTCATGCTCTCGTGCAGCGCGTTAAAGGTGTGGAAGAACTCCTCTTGCGTGCGCTCTTTTTGCGCCAGAAATTGAATGTCGTCGATCAGCAAAACATCCACGCTGCGGAACTTGTCGCGGAAGCTGGACATGCGGTCGTAGCGCAGGGAGTTGATCATCTCATTGGTAAATTTCTCGCTGGAGACGTAGCAGATGGAAGCCTGCGGCGAGCGGCGCTTCACCTCATGGCCAATGGCGTGCATCAGGTGAGTTTTGCCCATGCCGACACCGCCATACAGAAAGAGCGGATTGTAGGCCTTCGAGGGACGCTCGGCTACGGCCTCGGCGGCGGCGCGGGCAAATTGATTGCCACTGCCGATCACGAAGGCGTCAAAGTTGTAGCGTGGGTTCAGTTGTGCGGCCGTGTCCCAGTCAAAGCGAGCCTGTTGCGGTGCGTGGCTGGGTGCGGCGTTGCCCTGCGTCCGTGCGCGAGGCGCAGTGTGCGCCGTCTGCGGAGCAAAGCCGCCATCCTCGCGCACTTCACGCGTGCGCGGCGGTGCCTCTTCTTCCAGAGCCTCGAAGGCGACCTCATCCACCTCAATGCCGAGCTGGTCGATGGCTTCCAGTATCAGATCGTTGTAGCGCTCGCCGATGTGTTCAAACTCACGCGTGGGCACGCTGATGACCAGCACGCGGCCGTCAATTCGGCTGAAGCGCGTGGGCTTGAACCATGTGTCAAAGGATTGGCGATTGATCTTTTTTTCCAGCGCCGCCAAGATGCGCAGCCAGGGATTCAGTGCCGTCGATGCCGTTGCAAGTAGGGACATGCGTGTCGTTTATCCGTAATTGACGCCGCGAGCGGCGTGCTGATGGTGCTGGCACCCTTGAGCTGGTTTCCCCCGGCATCGGCAAAAAAGGGAAAGAGACTCTGCACTCCGCCAGATGCGCGGTTGTGGAGAATCACTCTGCCGGGAAGAAAAAACAGCCAGTCCGGAGCGTCTGCGCCCGGCTGGAGAATCCCAAAAACCGGTGCTGTGCCGACGGTCCGTTCGATGTCGTTAGCGAACCCGATAGTAGCACATCTGAACCGCGCGAGTGGAGAGAATGCAAGCAGAAAATTTTTGCCACCGGGAAATTGCACCATGCTCGGTGAAACTCGGATCAAAAATGGAATTCACATACCGTTCGCGTGGACTTTTGCCGATTGCCGCCCGGTCGGCTATACTAAAAATTCCGCCGCACACGCAGCCGGGCCACAGGATGGCCACCTTGCGCAAAAGGGCGGGAAGAATTTTTCAAGAGATTTGAGGATCGCCTCCCAATGCCGAAGCGCACATTTCAACCCAACCGCCGCAGCCGCGCCAAGACGCATGGCTTTCGCAGCCGCATGAAGACCAAGAGCGGGGCCGCTGTGCTCTCGCGCCGCCGCGCCAAGGGGCGCAAGCGCGTCGCCGTCAGCGCCGGATACAGCGACTAGCCTCGACGGCTGACGGCCAGAGCGGCAGCGCTCTGGCCCACCGCCCAACGCTCCCGCCCTTTGCATCCACGGCCATTCTTTTTGACTGCCCTGCGCCGGCCTGCCGGTGGCGTAGAGCCTTGGCTGCGCACGAAAGTGCGCCGACCGCGCACGCGTTTGCGCCAATCGCGCGACAATAGGCGTGCAGGCCCGTCCCCGGGATTGCAGACCGATGGCTGACCAGAACAACCCGCCGCAGAGCTGGCGCTTGCGCAAGCATGCCGACTACCAGCGCGTCTATCGCGAGGGCCGCAGGCAGTCGCTGCCGCTCATGACGTATTTCTTTGCGGCGCGGACGATCGCTCCGGGTCAAAATGCAGCCGCACCGGGCCAGGATGCGGAGACTCCGCGTGTGGGTCTGACCACAGGCCGCGTGCTGGGCAAGGCAGTCGAGCGCAATCGCATCAAACGCAGAATGCGTGCCGTGGTGCGGGCGCATGTGCACGTGCTGCAAGGGCCGATCGATGTGGTGCTGCATCCGCGGCGCCAAATATTGGAAGCGGAGTTTGCCGCGATTGAGCGCGACGTGGCCCGTGCCTTTGCTGCTGTTATGCGCTGCACCACCCATACGGACGCCAACGCAACGGACGCCAATGCAGAGGCCAGCGCCGCTGCACCACCCAGGCCGCCACGGCCCCGCTCTGAGCGGAGACTCCATGCAGGCCAACGCTAAGCCGCCAGAGCCAGACGAAAGCCACGCCGCGCCGCAGACCGTGCGCCGCCGCAATGTGGGCAGGCTGTTGGCGCTCTACAAACGTTGGCTCTCGCCTCTGTTGCATGGCCTGCTGCGCGCGCTGGCTCCTTTTGCCAGCGGCTGTCGCTTTCAACCCACCTGTTCGGAGTATGCCGCGGAGGCCATCGCCCTGCATGGCTGGTTGCGTGGCGGATGGCTGGCGCTGGGGCGCCTGCTGCGTT
>DAHUZD010000349.1 GCA_027306745.1 Acidobacteriaceae bacterium | reverse complement strand
GCCAAAGCCGCCGGGGAAGACCACCAGCGCCTTGGCCAGATACGCGAACCAATACTTGCGCATGAAGAAGTAGTGAAACTCTAGGCTCAGACCGGGCGTGATGTACGGGTTGGGCATCTGCTCAAACGGCAGGCGAATGTTCAGCCCGATCGTTTTGCCGCCAGCCTCATACGCGCCGCGGTTGGCTGCTTCCATAATGCCGGGGCCGCCGCCGGAGGTGACCACAAAGCGCGCCCGGCGCGATTGAATCGTCATGGACCATTGCGTCAGCATGTGCGCCAGCTTGCGCGCGTCCTCGTAGTAGCGGGCCATCTCCACGGCAGCCTCGGCGCGGTGCAGGCGCAGTTCGCTGGCCTCGCCGCGCTCTTTTTCTTCTGCGGAGGCGGGTTGCTGATCGGCGGGTGCACGGCGCGTGGAGCCGGTATTCTCCAGCAGCTCCAACGCCTGACTCGCCTCATCCAGCGCATGAAAACGCGCCGAGCCGAAAAAGACCACCGTGTCCTGAATATGCTCCTTGCGAAAGCGCGCCAGCGGCTCGATGTACTCGGCCAATATGCGCAGAATGCGGCCATCGGCGCTGTTCACAAACGCTGGGTTGGAGTAGGAGAGCTGCGGGCGTTCCGTCGGTGGTTCCGGCTTGTTTGTATTCATCCATGCCTCGGTGAGGGGATTTTTCTATCGAAATGGCTCAGGGCTTCTGCGCCGTGCGAATGGGAATCTTGGCAAAGTCTTGCTGGCGCCTGCGCGGAGTAAAGTACAGCACTTCGGAGCATCCAATCCAAAGATCGAGCAGCCCCAGCCCAGAGACCACGCCGCGCGTCGAGCCAAGCAGCAACCAATGCGCCAGCGGCGGATAAGTCATCAGCAGGGGATTCTGATCCCAGAAATGCGTCCACGGCAGGCAGAGCAGCAACAGCCCGATATAGATGCAGAAGGTGACCAACACCGCCAGTGAAAGCCGTTGCAGCCACGGTGGCGCGGGTGTGGGATGCTTGCGTGCTGGACTCTTGTGTTCTGGATGCTTGCGTTGCGGCTGGGCCAGTGTGCTCTTCGCCGCGGCAGCCGGGTCACCCTCAGCCTCCACCGGCTCCACAGTGCGCACGCGCACCGCCGCAGCGCTGGAGGCGGCAACCACCTCTGGCGTCTGCGATCCGTCCGGGGGAAACAACTCCGATTGCGTCGGCATCCGCACTACCTAATAACGGTCGAGAGCCGCCGCACGCGGCAGCCCCCTGAAAGGCCAAGGTATCACAGGCCCGGCGGCTGCACGGCCTTCGCGTTGTTACACTAAGACTTGCATGGCCTTTACAGAACAATATGATGTCGCCGTGGTTGGCGCTGGACACGCTGGCTGCGAGGCGGCCTTGGCCGCTGCACGCCTGGGCCTGCGCACAGCGCTCTTCACTCTGAACCTCGATCTGATCGCGCAGATGTCCTGCAACCCCGCCGTGGGCGGCGTGGCCAAGGGCCACTTGGTCCGGGAGATCGATGCGCTCGGCGGCGTCATGGGTCGGGTCGCCGATGCCGTCGGCATTCAATTTCGACTGCTGAACACCTCGCGCGGCCCGGCCGTTTGGTCGCCCCGCGCCCAGTGTGACAAGCAGTTGTATCGCGTCAAAATGCGCGAAGTTCTGGAGTCGCAATTTAATCTCTTCATCAAGCAGGCCGAGGTCGTCGATCTCGTGCTCGAAGACGCTCCCACAGATGCAGACAATCACGCGGCCACCGCGCCCACGCGCATCCTGCGTGGACTGCGCCTGCGCGATGGCCGCATCATTCATGCCGCCGCCACGGTCATCACCACGGGCACCTTTCTCAACGGCCTCATCCACTGCGGCGAAGAACGCTACTCCGCTGGTCGCAGCGGGGAGCCGCCCTCGGTGCTGCTCGGCGAGGCGCTCAAGCGTCTGGGCCTGCGCAACTGCCGCCTCAAGACCGGCACGCCGCCGCGCCTCGACGGCCGCACCATCGACTGGTCGCGTTTTGAAGAGCAGCCCGGCGACGCCGAGCCAACGCCCTTCAGCTTTCGCACGCGCTCGATTCCGCAGCGGCAAATCTCCTGCCACATCGCCACCACTACGCCAGAGACGCTGCGCCTCATCCGCGACAACGTGCACCGCTCGCCCATGTACTCCGGCCAAATCTCCGCCGTCGGCCCGCGCTACTGCCCGTCCATTTAGGACAAGGTCGTTCGCTTCCCAGACAAAACCCAGCACCAATTCTTTTTGGAGCCGGAGGGCCTCAATACGCATGAGGTCTACATCAACGGCATGTCCACCTCGCTGCCGATGGAGGTGCAGGCGGCCATGGTGCGCTCCATCCCTGGCCTGGAAAACGCCGAGATGCTGCGCCCCGGTTACGCCATCGAGTACGACGCCATCGATCCAACGGAACTGGACCGCACGCTTGCCGTCAAAAGCATCGCCGGGCTGTATCTGGCCGGGCAAATCAACGGCACGTCTGGATACGAGGAGGCCGCCTGCCAAGGCATCATGGCGGGCATCAACGCCGCTTTGCGTGTGCGCGGGGACGCGCCCTTCACACTCGATCGCACCGAGGCCTACACCGGCATCTTGATCGACGACCTCATCAGCAAGGGCACCAATGAGCCGTACCGCATGTTCACCTCGCGCGCGGAGTTTCGTCTGCATCTGCGCATTGACAACGCCGACCGCCGCCTGACGCTGCACGCGCGCAGGCTGGGCCTCATCGATGATGAGGCTTGGAGCGAGTTCGCGGCCCGGCAGGCGCGCATGTCCGCCTTGGAGCGTCTGCTCATCGCGCGCAAGCCCAATATGGAGCGACTCGCCACAGTTATGCCAGAGCTGGCGGGCAAGCTCGACCATGCCGCTGGACAAAGTTACGCGCAACTGCTGCGCCGGCCGGAGGTCACACTCGACCGGCTCACGCCCATGCTGCGTG
>DAHUZD010000342.1 GCA_027306745.1 Acidobacteriaceae bacterium | reverse complement strand
CACGCAGCTCCGCGCAAAACGTGGCGCAGGTGACCCTGGACAAGATGGCTCGCGGCGGCATTTTTGATCAACTGGCCGGCGGTTTCCATCGGTACTCGGTGGAGGAGCGCTGGGTGGTGCCGCATTTTGAAAACATGGCCTATGACAACAGCGAGCTGTTGAAGAACTATCTACACAGCTTTCAGAGCTTTGCTGAGCCGGAACATGCGCGAGTGGCCCGCGAAATTCTGCGTTGGATGGATGACTGTTTAAGCGACCGTGAGCGCGGAGGATTTTATGGCTCGCAGGATGCCGACATTACGCTGGACGACGATGGTGACTACTTTACCTGGACGCGCGCCGAGGCCGCGGCGGTTTTGACGCCAGAAGAAATGCAAATTGCCGCGCTCTACTACGACATTGGCGACCTCGGCGACATGCACCACAATCCAGCAAAAAATGTGCTGCACGTTCCGTATTCACTGGCGGAAGCTGCGCAGCGGCTGGCGATTGACGCGGCGATGGCGCAGTCTCTGCTGGCCTCTGCGCGTAAAAAATTATTTGCGGCACGCTTGCAGCGGCAGGCTCCTTACATTGATCGCACGCTGTATGTGAACTGGAATGCGATGTGCATTTCGGCCTATTTGGAAGCCGCGCGCGTGCTGGGATTGCCTGCGGCGCAGAAGTTCGCGCTGCTCAGCCTGGATCGCATTTTGCAGGCGACTTGGAAGCCGGGCGGGGAACTGACGCGCGTTGCCGCCACGGCAGAGGGTGACGCCCCGGCGCGGCCCATCGCCGGTACGTTGGATGACTACGCCATGCTGGGCACCGCATGCCTGGATGCATGGGAGTCTACGGCGGAGATGCGCTATTACGAAACTGCGGAGGCCATCGCAGCGGTCATGGTCAAAAAGTTTTATGACGCGACCGGCGGCGGATTCTTCGACACAAGTCTCTCGCCATCCGATACAAAATCCTCTCCGCTGGGAGTTTTGAGCGCGCGGCGCAAGCCATTGCAGGATTCGCCCACGCCTGCGGCCAACCCCACGGCCGCCACGCTCTTGCTGCGGTTGGATGCCTGCAACGGCCGCGCCGATTGGCGCGAAAAGGCCCAGGATACACTGGAGGCATTTGCCGGAGTCGTGGAGCATTTTGGCCTGTATGCCGGTGCGTACGGTCTGGCACTGCAACGGCATCTTCTGCCGCCGGTGCAGGTCTGCGTGGTGGGTGAGGACGCAGCGGCGGATGTTTTGTTTACTGCCGCGATGACGCGCTACGCCGTCAACAAAACCGTGCTGCGCCTGCCGCGTGCAGCCATTGCGGCGCGTGCTTTGCCCCCGGTTTTGGCTGAAACATTGCCGCATTTGCCGGAGTTGCAGGGAACTGCGAGTTTTGCCGTGGTTTGTTCGGGTACAAGCTGTCATGCTCCCGTGCACAGCGCAGATGCGCTGGTGGAACTGCTACAGCGTGTGTTGTAGGCATTTTCGGGAGAGTCATTCTGCGGAGCGCATCGACGAAGAATCCAGAGAGATTTGGCTAAGTTGTTTGCGCCGGGATTCTCTGGATTCTCTTTGCACCTGTTGGTTGTTCAGAATGACAAGGTTCTTGTTGTGCTGCACTCCTCAGAACGATGCAGATTGTTCTGAGGAGTGTTTTTGCCTGCGAAAGTACAATCCATCTACAAAAACAACGGGGCCAGCACCAAGGTGATGGTGGCCAGCAGCTTGATGAGCACATGCAGCGATGGCCCGGCGGTGTCCTTGAAAGGATCGCCGACCGTGTCGCCGACGACTGAGGCCTTGTGCGCCTCGGAGCGCTTGCCGCCGTGCTGGCCGGACTCGATGAATTTTTTGGCGTTGTCCCATGCGCCGCCGCCGTTGTTCATCAGCATGGCCATCAGAATACCCGCGATGGTTCCGACCATCAGCAGCGCGGCCACGGCCTCGGCCCCGCTGAGATCGACGGGAATGCCGTGGATGGTGGGCTGGTTGATGCCGGTGGCGACGTGGAATGTGTCGCCAAAGTTGCGGAAGATCAAGCCCACGGCCAGCGGCATACAGACGACGAGCAGGCCGGGCAGAATCATCTCTCGCAGCGCAGCGCCGGTGACGATGGAGACGCAGCGTCCATAGTCTGGTTTGGATGTGCCCTGCATGATGCCGGGGTTTTCGCGGAACTGCGCACGCACATCCTGAATGACGTATTGCGCGGCGCGGCCCACGGCCTGAATGGCCAGCGAGGAGAACAGGAAGACCAGCATCGCGCCCAGCAGCGCGCCGACGAAGACGGGAACGCTGGCCAGATTGACGTTGGTAAATTGCCAACCCGGCGGCATAAATCCACCGGAGTAGGCGACCTTGTCGGCAACGATGCCGCGAATCTCCTCCATATATGCGGAGAAGAGCAGGAAGGCAGCCAGTGCGGCCGAGCCGATGGCGTAGCCCTTGGTGAGGGCCTTGGTGGTGTTGCCCGCGGCGTCGAGCAGGTCGGTTTTGCGGCGAATCTCCTCCGGCTGGTTGGACATTTCAATGATGCCGCCGGCGTTGTCGGTGATGGGGCCGAAGGTGTCCATGGCCAGAATGTAGGCAGCGGAGGAGAGCATGCCCATGGTGGCGATGGCCGTGCCGTAGATGCCTTTGGCGTAGCTGGCGATGCTGTGCACATCGGCCAGTCCGCGCAGGCCGCAGTAGTAGCTGAGCAGCAAGGCCGCGCTGATAACGATGGCGGGCAGTGCAGGCGTCTCCATGCCGACGGCCAGTCCGCTGATGATGTTGGTGGCCGGGCCGGTCAGCGATGCCTTGGCAATGGATTGCACCGGGCGATAGCGGCACTCGGTGTAGTACTCGGTGATGCGGACGAAGAGGAAAGACGTGATGATGCCAATGACGCCGCTGGCGAAGAGCCACCAGCGCCCGCCAAGCATGAAGTGGACGGCGACGGCAAAGCCCCCCAGAGCGAGCAGCGTGGTGACCATATAGCCGCGATCAAGCGCGTGCATGGGGTCTTCCTGCTCGCCGCAGCGGACGGCGCTGACGCCGATGATACTGGCCATCAAATTGATGGCGTGCACAATCAGCGGGAAGAGGATGCCCTTGATGCCAAAGACGGGATAGAGCGCTGCGCCGAGGATCATGGCGCCAACGTTTTCCGCGGCGGTCGATTCGAAGAGGTCAGCACCGCGGCCCGCAC
>DAHUZD010000329.1 GCA_027306745.1 Acidobacteriaceae bacterium | reverse complement strand
TGTATCTGCTCGGCCAGCACTCTGCGCAATTGCACAGCGACCTGCAAATGCTCTTGCCTCCCGGCGGCAAATTGCGCATTGCATTGGCCATCAACATGTTTTTTATCGTGTGGCGCATCGTGCAGCGGGCCATCGCCGTCTACCGCGTCGCAGGCTGGCAGCAGGCTCTGCTCTCCACACTGCGCACGCCCTGGTCACACGTCATCAACTTCTTCGCCCTGCTGCGTACCTTCCGCCTGGTGGCGCAGTCCCTGCTCACCGGCAATCACATCCGCTGGGACAAGACACAGCACCACTACCCAACCTCCACGGACAACGATGCAGCCGCGTGAGGCTCCAGTCGCCCCTCACACATCTGTAGCGCGGCGCTTTGCAGGCTCATTTTTTTGGCGGGCGGGGCGGAGCATTCAGCGGCGCAACGATATCCCCCTGTGGCGGGCCAGATTGGATTTTGTAGTCGCCATATTCGATCGTCAGCGTCGCCGTTCCTCCCAAGCGCATGGTGGAAACGCTCTTGTCCTCTTTGGAAAACCAAAATTGTCCAATCTTGGAATAGGTGTGAACCAAATTTCCGCTGGTAATCCAAAACGACGGAGTGCGTGACGGGTAGCCTTCAATGCGGCAAATGGCAAAGTCGTGGTCATTCACCCAGATGCGCCCGCGATACAACAATTTATTGGGAACCACCGGATCAACGGACAGAATATACGAACAACCATTGCTGGCCGGCTGGTAGACCAGATTGAAAAAGTTGTAGTTTTGCCGGTTCGGCAGCAGAGCTTTTCTGTTCTTCCAGACTTGCGACTCCGTCTCCACCCTCACCAGTTTCTCTAAAATATGATTCACCAGCAGCCGGGGGCCACTTTCAGAAACGATGGTAAATTTTTTCGTGTCCGGCGCCGTGTACTGCAAGTCGGCCACCATAGCCGCATGCAAATCGCAAAAGAATCCCTTATATTCCACCGTATAGGTGCGCCGACTTTGGTAGCCCTGCAGCATGTTCGATCGCTGGATGTTCTCGGCAATCAGCCGGTCCACCACCTGGTTCAGCGTCAGAGGTACTGCGGGAGCCATCGCAGGAGCGGTTCGCGCCAAGCTGCGCCCCGAAGGCAGCAGTAGGCTTCCGGCCAGGATGATGCCGGAAAAGTATGTGCGGAAAGAGTGAATCAACAGACAACCTTTGCAAAAAAATTATTTGAACTTATGGCTTGAATGCGGCGATCTGCCGGGAATACGCATCGTAGACATTCTCAAAAACATACTCCCACGCATGTGCCTTTGCATAGACGCGCGCGGATTCCCGCATGGCGCTCAGCACATGGGGCTGATCCATCAGGCGGGCGACAGCGGCAGAAAACTCTTCCACATCGTGAACCACCAGGCCGGTGACGCCGTGCTGCACCGTGAACTTAGGCCCGCCGCTGGCCGTGACCACCGCTGGAACGCCGGAGGCCAGCGCCTCCAAAACCACCAGCCCAAAGGTATCCGTCTCCGAGGGAAACGCCAGCAGATCCAGATTGGCATAGGCGCGGGAAAGTGCCTGGCCCGTCAGCACGCCGCAGAGTTCCACGTGTTGTAGATTCACTTGCAGCCAGGCGGCCTCGGCACCCTGCCC
>DAHUZD010000106.1 GCA_027306745.1 Acidobacteriaceae bacterium | reverse complement strand
CCTTTGCGCGAGTGCAAACTCCCCTGGCCCGGCATTCAGAATTGTTGCGTAGCCCATGCGCGCCATCTCCGCGGCTACACGGCCATAGCGCTCCGCAGGCCAGCACTTCGCGCCCCATCCCGCTCCAGGATTCATCAGAATAAACTGTTCGATGCCGCGCTCGTGCATCCAACGATCGCACAACGCTTCGGCCTGTTCATCGTCTGGCAACATGGCCGCAAGCATCGGCTGCGGCTGCTGCAACATAGCCTCGACCACCTCACGCGCTTGTTCGATCACATGCTTTCCGTGCGTGGAAATCTTTTCGTTAAAGAACCAGCGCGCCAGCCTCTCGCGCGGCACGGCCTCGCCAATTTGTCGTGCTGCACCTGAAAGCGGCCCCAGCAGCGCCGAACGCACGGCACCCTGCAAGTCCAAACAAACGTCGTAGCGCTCTACACGCAGATCCCGTCGCAACGCAGCAATCTGTCGCAGCGTGGCTGGCGCCAGCGGCGCTCGTGCCCAGGCTTCCACGGGTGCAGTGTGCAGACGGTCGATCAGAGGCATCTGCGCGCCGCGTGTTTGTGGACCGCCGCTTTCCGCGCGCAGCAACGCACTCCACTGTGGCTTGATGACCCAACCTATGTGGCACTGCGGCAAGGCTGCACGCAGCGCCGTCACGGCGGGCAGAGCGTGCAGAACATCTCCCATCGCGCCCAGGCGCACGACGAGAATCCGCAATGGTTCCTTGGTATTGGGCAAACTTTATCCTCGCACGTTTGCACGGCGATGGAAAAGCGCATCGATCTGGCGCAGGCAGTGTTCCGGTTCCAGCAGCATTGTGGTGAGATGAACGATTCGCACAGGTGCAACGGTCTCCAGCATTTCGCGCAATTCACCCTCCAGACGCAAAGCATCCTTTTCCGTGGTGAGAAACGCATCGGCCTGCCCGGCCCGCGCGCGCTCTGCAAGTGCGTCCACATCGTGGTCTGTGTACTTGTGGTGATCGGGGAAACTCTGGGTCTGCACGATGCCTGCGCCCGCCGCACGTACATCCGCAAAGAACTGCGCGGGGTTGCCGATACCGCAAAAGGCCAAGGCTCGCTTCGGAGGGCCATCGTCGGCTGCACCGATGCACACTCTGCGCCGCTGCATCCAAACGCGCGTGGCGTCCTCGGCAAACATGGCCGCCTGCGCCTGCGCAGCCAGGTCGCGGTCCTCTTCACGCAGCACGCACACATCCGCGCGATGCAGGTTGTGCAACGGCTCACGCAAATGTCCGGCGGGTAGTAGCCTGTCCGAAAAATCCCTGCGATTCAGCAGAACAATCTCCATGGTGCGTGCCAGCCTGCGATGCTGCAACCCGTCATCCAGCAGGTGTACCAGCCGCGTCTGCCCGCCGCTGGCAATCGCATGAGCTTCTGCCATAAGTCCAGATGCATAGCGGTTGCTACCCACAAAAACCGGCAGCCCACTGCGAGCCAGCAGCATTGGCTCATCACCATAATGTTGCGCAGAACCGGCGGGGTCGACA
>DAHUZD010000312.1 GCA_027306745.1 Acidobacteriaceae bacterium | reverse complement strand
CGGCGCAGCGTGCGCAGGCCCGTCTCCTTTGACATCACGGGACGCAGAAATTCATCGGTGTGCAGGCTGCCTTTCATCAACGCGCTGGCGCGGCGTGAGCGGCAGAGCGCCACGCTTGTCTTGGCCGCCTCGTCTTCATCCACGGCTTCGATGCGCTCGCACTGGCTGATGTCGAGGCCTTCGCTGGCAGCCAGATGCGCAATGGCCGCCTGCGGTCCAACGAGAATCGGTCGGATCAAGCCGCAGGCTGCCGACTCCAACGCACCCTCCAACGCCACGCGCGTCAGCGGATAGCAGACGGCAACATCGACGGCGGGCAATTGCCGCGCCCGCTCCAGCAAAACATCAAAGCGGCTTACGGGGTGGCTCTTCGGTGGGGTCTGCGTTGGCATCGTGGCTGCTCCTGCTGGGCGCTAATTCCCGGCGCGCCCAAATCGTTGGTTCTCTTCTAGAGTACTGGCCGCTTGCTGCAACGCCGTGACGCAAGTCACACGCTCGGGTGCGGAAGAAGCCCTGTACAGACAGTCCCGGCCAAACAATGTGCGCTACAGCAGTTTGCGCCGGATCATTTCCAGAGCCTGTTGCGTGGCCCACCAGCGCACGCGCTCGCGGTCGCCGGAAAATCGCTTCTCCACCACTTCGGTCTGTTGTCCATCGGCTAGCGCAATGTAAACCAAGCCCACCGGCTTTTCCGCGCTGCCGCCGGATGGCCCTGCGATGCCAGTGATGCCGACACCAAAGGTGCTCTGCACTTTGCGCCGAATTCCAGTGGCGAGCGCCTCGGCCACCTGCGCACTTACTGCGCCGTAGTCTTCCAGCAACTCTTCCGGCACATCGGCAAACTCCGTCTTCAATTCGTTCGTGTAAACCACCGCGCCGCCCAGAAAGGAGCGCGAGCTGCCGCTGACGCGCGTCAGCCGCTCGGCCAGCAAGCCGCCGGTGCAACTCTCGGCCACGGCCAACGTGGCACCCCGCATTTCCAAGTGGTAGAGAACGATCTGCTCCAGCGTCTCATTTTGCGAAGAGAAGATCAGGTCGTCCATCTCTTCTTCGATCTTGCCTGCCAACTCGTTCACGCGAGATTCTGCCGCGGTCTGCGTGGGTTTGGAACTGTGCAGATGCAGTTGAATCTCCGCCGCATGGGCCAGAATCGTCGTCTCCACATCTTTGTAGCGCGTGTAGATGGGTGCCAGCCGCGCGTCCACCTCCGACTCTGGCAGCAGGGCCATCTTCAAGACGCGGTGTGCCATGTGCTTCTCCGGCAAAATACTGCGCAGCCTTGGCAGGCACGCGGATGTGAACATGGTTTTCAATTCCGCTGGAGGGCCGGGTAGCAGCATCATCAGCTTGCGATGGCCGCCAAACACAATGTCCAGCCACTGGCCCGGCGCGGTGCCTCGCGCGTTGGGCAAAATCTCCGCGCCTTCGATCACGTCCGCCTGCTTGGCGTTGTTATCGGGCATGGTGGTGCGTCGCTCGGCATAGCGTTTGTAGAGCGCCGTCAGCAATTCCGTATCGCGCTGGATGCGAACGCCCAGTGTGGAGGCGACGGATTCGCGCGTGCGATCATCTTCCGTCGGGCCAAGTCCGCCCATCAAGATCACGATGTCGGTACGCTCCAGCGCATAGCGCACGGCCAGCGCCAGATGCGGTCTTCGGTCGCCCACGATGGTCTTAAAGACCACCTGCACGCCCAGCGCATTCAGTTGTTCTGTGATGAAAAGGGAATTGGTGTCCTGCCGGTAGGGGGTCAGCAGTTCCGAGCCAACGGCGATAATTTCACTCAGCATTCGCTTGCATTCCTCGCAGAGCGCGCCCGCCGCCGCAAACCCTCATGACGCAAAGGGTCTGTATCCACGCACGCTCCAGCCAATAGGATAAATGGCCGTCTGTGTGGCCAGCACTGCGCCATCGGCATCCGGCAAAAAAGCCAGGCCCACGATGCCAGAGCCAGAAACAACCAGCTCCACATGTTTTTGCGGTGTAATGCGCACGATGCCGCGCCGGCCTTCCAGGGATGCAGCAACGTACAAATTTCCATCCACGTCACAGGCCAGGCCCTGCGGACGGCCCAGTCCGCGGTAGTACTCGGTGATGGCGCCATCGCGGTCTATCGCGTGGATGCACTCATTGCTGGAGGTGGTCGGCCCGCTGACGAACAAACCTCCCGACGCGTTCATAGCTAGGTGATAGGCCGCCACGCTCGGTTCCAAGGTGGCGAAGACAAAAATCTGCCGATCCGGAGCGATCTTGAATATGGTGCCGCTACGGTCGCCGACGTACAGGTTGCCTTCTGTATCGAAGGCCAGTCCCGTGGCCACGCCCATGCCTTCGGCATAGATGGATCGCGCGCCGCTCGGCGTTACGCGATAGACGATGCCTTCTTGCCGCGAAGAGACATACAGATTGCCTTCGCCATCCAGCGCCAGCCCCGTTGCATTCATCACGCCGGTGACGAAGGGGCGAATTTGATTTTGCGCATCGATCTGAAAGACCGAAACCGGCGTCTCCTGTCCGCGCGAACCAGAGAGCGTTACATAAATGTTGCCCTCCTCATCCACCGCAGGATTGGCCACGGCGTGTACATTCTCCGCCGCCAGCACGCCCACGGCCACCGGAAGCGTGTTGCTGGCCTTGCCGTCCACTTGCAGGCTGACTCCGCCCGGCAATGCGCCCTCGGGCACGCGCAGCAGAACGCGCTCAGCATGGCTCATCACAATTTGTGCCGGGGCTTCGCCGATCATTGCCACGGGCTGCCGCATTCCTTCCGGCGTCAGGTGCTGGCCACGCAGATCCAATTCCCCGCCGGGCAGCGCCACAGCGGGCTGCAGGGATGAAATGTGCGGACTCTGTGCAGTGCTTCGGATTGCCAATGTCATGCTTGCACCTCATTGCTGCGTGCGGCTACAACCAGTGCCGCAGCAAGCCTACGCACAGCATAGCGTAGGCACCTGCCGCAACGTCATCCATCATGATGCCAAAGCCGCCGTGGATGCGATCCAGTTGTCGCGCCGGTGGCGGCTTCCAAATATCGAAGGCGCGAAAAAGCAGAAAGGCTGCCAGCCACAACGGCCAGCGTGGAGCCGCCGCCGCCAGTGCTATCCACTGGCCAGCCACTTCATCCAGCACCACGAAGCCAGGGTCGTCTGTCTGTGCTTCGCGCGCCACAATGCTTGCCGCCGGAATGCCCACCAAGGTGGCCAACGCCGCCGCCAGCAGCGCTGCAACACTCAACTCCGCGTGCGTTAGATGTGCCCAGTGCGCTGCCGCCAGCCACAACAATAAGGCTGCCGCGGAACCCCCTGTGCCCGGCCCGGGACGCAAATATCCCACGCCAAAAAATGTCGCCAGCGTCCACGCACAGCCTGTGCGTCGCGCCCCGGCCTCAATCTTCATGGTCATCCTGCCTGCCCTGTCCACGCTGCAACTGCGCCGCGTCCAATCCTTCCAGTACTTCGGGATCGAGAATCGGTGAGCTGATTCTGTACGCACCGCTGGCCCACTTGCCCAGGTCAATCGAACGGCAGCGTTCGCTGCAAAAGGGAAGGTTGGGATCGTCAGCCAGCACCAGTGTGCGGCAGGTGGGACAACGCAAGGCAGCCAGTTCCGAAGATTTCTTCGCCATGATCTTTCCCCTACGCCACCACGCGCGCCACCACGTCGTAGTCGTGCGCTTCGGTGATTTCACAACGGTAAAAGCGCCCAGCCTCCAGTTGCGCGTGCGGGCCAAAGTCATTCACGTAGACCAGGCCGTCAATCTGCGGCGCGTGCTTTTCGCTGCGGCCCTGCCACAGCAGCGGCGTCTCTTCGCTTTCGCCTTCGACCAGCACGTCGATTGTTTGCCCAACCCACTGCGCCCTCGCCGCGCGGCTGATCTTTTTCTGCTCGCGCATCAGCCGGTTGCGCCGTGCCGCAATCGTCCGCTTCGGCACTTTGCCTTCCAACGCAAAGGCCGCCGCGCCTTCTTCGTCGGAATACTCAAAAACGCCCAGCCAATCAAAACGCGCCGCCTGCACAAACTCCATCAACTGGTCAAAGTCAGCTTCGCTCTCTCCGGGGTAACCCGCGATGAAGGATGTGCGCAGCGCAATCTCTGGCATCACCGCCCGCGCCCGTTCCAGCATTTGCAGAAAAATTTCTGCACCGCCGCCGCGCTTCATCTGCTTCAACACTGCGGGCGAGGCGTGTTGCAGCGGCACATCCAGATATCTGCAGATGTTGCTATGCCGCGCCATCGTCTCCAGCAGACGCGGCGTCACTTTGTTGGGATAGGCATATAAAAATCGCAGCCAGCGCAGGCCGTCGATCTTCGCCAGCGCATCCAGCAACTGCGCCAGTCCATCGCGCAAGCCCAAGTCTTCGCCGTAGCAGGTTGTGTCCTGGCCGATCAGTGTAATCTCCCGCACGCCTTCGCTGACCAGCCGCTGTGCCTCGGCCACAACTGACTCAAAGCGGCGCGAGCGGAACTTGCCACGCAGTTGCGGAATAATGCAGAAGCCACAGGGATGGTCGCAACCCTCGGCGATTTTGATGTAGGCCGATGCGCGCGCCGTTGCACGCAGGCGCGGCGTGGTTTCGTCGTAAAGGTACTCCGGCAGGCTGGCCGTCGCGCCATCCCACTGCGCGCGAGAAAATCGTCCCTTGGCTGCGCGCGCATCGCCTTCTGCGCGAGCCGCACGCGGAGCCGTGATAGCCGCAGCGCCCTCGGCTGCGGACAGAATGCGAAATGGGGAATTATCCGCCGTGTGTGAATGTGTGGAGGCCTGCACGCCTGCTGCTTCCAAGATTTTTTCCAGCTCGCCCGTGCCCACCACCGCATCCACTTCAGGAATATTCTTGCGGATTTCGTCGCGGTAGCGCTCCACCATGCAGCCAGCCACCACCAGTCGCCGCGCGCGTCCATCGGTCTTCAGCCGCGCCATCTCCAGAATCGTGTCCACCGACTCCTGCTTGGCCTTGTCGATAAACGAGCAGGTGTTTACCACCAGTACATCGGCGCTGGCTGCATCCGTGGTCATGGTTGCGCCTGCGGACTGCAGCAGGCCCATCATCACTTCGCTGTCCACCAGGTTCTTCGGGCAGCCCAGGCTGACAAAGCCAATCTTGGTTGTCGGGGAATCGCTCACACTTCTAGTTTAGCAATCTGCGCGGCTGGAGCGCCTGAAGCGCGCTTCGCGCAGCCTGCCCGCAACACATGTAGCCAGCAAAATGCCCCACATGTAGATTTTTTCCGCGTCGCGCCGGATGGTATCATCATCTGTGTGCCGGGACCTACGCGACGCAAGCTCGCCAACCCCGCCAGGTCCGGAAGGAAGCAACGGTAACGGGCCAATGCGTGCGCAGTAGGCTCCCCGGTACATAATTGGCTGCTTCTCTGCAGTAACTCTGCGCAGCCACCGCTTTGTCTTCCCGACCGAAGGCTGCGTGAGCCACCGCAGCGGAGGAATCTGCGGTTGGCGATATCCGCATAGACATTCCCCGCCGCACTGCGTAACAATACGGGTTGGGTTCCACCCACATGGAGCGACTGCTTGAACAATGACCTTCGTCCGCGCAGCCTTGTCCGCGCGCGGATTAGCGCCTTGGGCACCTATGTTCCGCCGCGTCTGCTGACCAATGCCGATTTGGAAAAAATGGTGGACACCAATGATGAGTGGATCACCACGCGCGTCGGTATCCGCGAACGCCACATTGTGGACAAGGGCGTGGCCACCAGTGATCTGGCCACAGAGGCAGCACGCCGCTGCCTGACTGAGCGCGGCATCGGCCCGGAAGAGGTTGAGGCCATCATCGT
>DAHUZD010000303.1 GCA_027306745.1 Acidobacteriaceae bacterium | reverse complement strand
GAGCAGGACATCTGCACCAAGGCGACGCGAAAGTTTTCGCTACTGCGGTCGCGGGTTGCTGCACGGCTCATGGAGTTTTGTCCTGCTGCGGGTGGGGCTGCACGTTTACTCGAAGATGAGAATGGCGGCGGCGATGGTGGTCGTCCACAGTCCGCGCTTGTCGCCCACGGCAGACTGCGTGACGTTGGCCGTGCGCACAATCTTGTTCGAGATGCGGTAGATTTCCTTCTTCTCGTCCCAGCTTGTGTCGGGGTTGAAGTCCACGTTCAGCGTGGTGGCGAGCATCTCTGCGGCCAACTCTTCGGCGTAATCGCCTGCCTGGTCTTCGGTCTCGCCAAAGCTGTGGTGCTCGCTGAGGTAGCCGTAGGTGTTGCGGTCGCTAGGAATGGCCACGCCGATGCTGGAGGCGACCAAGCGGTGCGGCTCGCGCGTGGAGTTTTCGGCCACGACGGCAAAGACCACTTCGCCCGGATGCAGAAACTTCA
This sequence comes from Acidobacteriaceae bacterium, assembly GCA_027306745.1. Taxonomy (GTDB): domain Bacteria; phylum Acidobacteriota; class Terriglobia; order Terriglobales; family Acidobacteriaceae; genus JAJZCX01. Next base: position 7,778 of record DAHUZD010000303.1, on the reverse strand, counting down.
AGCCTTCCTTGCGGGTAATCAGCTTGGCTTGGGGCGGAAAGATTGAGGAAACGCGCACCAGATTCTGTGCGGCAATGCCGGCATCGCGCAGAGCCAGCTCAAACGACGTGAGACGTTCCTTGTGCTTCCCGACGCCCTTGGTGAAAAACAGACGCTTCGGGACCATGCTTTTTCCCAATTTTTGTTCCTCCAGTTCGCGGCCCGATCCAATGCCGCCCGCTTCAAAATATCACAGATTGACCCGCGCTTCGGTAAGAGACAAGTGAGAATGTGCGGGGCCTCTACCAGAATACGGCAGAAGCCGGTTTTTGTGCGCAATTGTGGGTGAGAACCGCAGATCCCTCCACGCAACAAGTCGTTCTGAGCGGAGTCTGCGAAGGCGGACGCAGTGAAGAATCCAGACGGTGCTCGCCGGATCGACTCAGCTTTCATTCTCTGGATTCTTCGCGGCGCTCAGAATGACCAACCTCTTGGCATAGGAGAATTCTCGAAGGTCGGGGATCCCCCCCCCCTTGTGCCGCAGGGCGGTAAGCTCGCTACAGCGCGGCGGTGGAGCGGCGGGTACGCGGGGCCGGGCGCGTCTCCTGGGCACTTTGCTGGGCGAGCTGGGCGATTTCAATAAATGCCTTGGCGGCGCGACTCAGAGACCTGTCCTTGCGGTAGATCAGGCCCAGGCTGCGCTCAATGCCGGTATCGGCCAGATCCATGACGCCCAGCAACCCAGCCTTGCGGTCGGCCACGGTGTTGGAGCGTGCGATGAAGCCGATGCCCACGCCGACGGCCACGAAACGCTTCAGCAGTTCGTTCGAATCCAGCTCCATGGAAACATCGGCCTTCAATTGGTGGCGGAAGAAGAGTTGATCGACGGTGTCGCGCGTGCGGCCCTGTTTGGGCAGTAGCAGCGGGTACTGCGCAATCTCTTCCAGGCGCACCTTGCCGGTGCGGATCAGCGGATGATGCGGCGGCGTAATCAGCACGATTTCATCTTTGTGGATGGGCAGCACAGCCAGCCGCGGATCATTGACGGGAATGGAGACCACGCCGAAGTCCACGTCCTGCGAGAGCACGGCCTCCAGCGTTCCGGCGCGTTCGTTGCGGGCGATGGAGACGGAGACGCGCGCGTACTGACGCTTAAACTCGGCGAAGACCTGGGGCAGAATGTAGAGGCAGGTGGCCTCATTGGCGCTGATGACCAGATCGCCGCGGGGCGTGCGCTCCAGCTCGGCGACGGCGCGGATGATGTTGCGCCGCGATTGCAGCGCCTGCTCGGCGTACTGGTAAAAGAGCTTGCCGCCCGCCGTCAGCTTGACGCGTCCGCCGGAGCGGTCAAAGAGTTTGGAGCCGATTTCGGTTTCGAGCGCACGGATTTGCGTGGAAATGGCCGGCTGCGTGCGGAAGAGCTTTTCCGCGGCGCGCGAGAAACTGGAGGAGCGGGCCACCTCCAGAAACGCTTTGAGCTGCTCAAAATCCATGTGATACCGTTTATGGTACCGGTAAATCCAGAATAAAGAAAAACTATAGGGAAAATAAAGGGAATTTATTTCTCATTCGGACTGCCGGGCAGTACGCTAAGCACAAGGCCAGGGACGCCAAATTGGATCGAGTGATTTTGCATCGGGCCGTTGCATTGCGTACAGGGGAAACTCCCCACGACTTTGGGAACACATTCACCAACCTAATATAGAGGAGATCCATGTCCAACGAACTGCGCAATTTCCTAACCCTGTCCTATGAAGAGCTGGAAGAGCTGAACCTGGAAGCCAAGACGGAACGCAAGAACCGCGTGGCCGCCCACAAAATTCAGGAGAAGCGTCTGAAGTATTTGACGGACGAAAAGAGCATCAAGGCCGTCACCGTTCTCTTCAGCGATCTCGAAGGCCGTCTGCACATGCTCGACTATGACAAGAAATTCCTAGTCAAGAGCTATGACAACCTGACCTTCGACGGCTCCTCGATCCGCGGCTTTACCGCGCAGCGAGAGAGCGATTTGCGTTTGGGCATTGACTGGAGCGCTTTCTATTGGACGCCTGCCGACATCTTCGGTACGGGCAAGGTGATGGTCTTTGGCGAGATCATCGACAAGAACGGCACGCCGTACAGCGCCGATGTGCGCGGCTTGCTGAAGACCTTTGCCGAGAAGATGTACAAGCAGGATGGCTACACGCTGAACGCGGCCAACGAAATTGAAGGTTTCCTGTTTGAAGGCATCGATGCCGAGCGCACCTATCCCGATACGGGCCGCTTTGAATATGTCAATACGGGCGGCTACTACCACTCGCTGCCGGGCGACCCACTGCGCAGCTTTATCGACACCACTGCAGAAGTGCAGCGCGCCATGGGCTTCGAGACTGAAAAGGATCACCCAGAGGTGGCACCCTCGCAGTTTGAGATCAACTACGGTTACGGCGAAGTGGTTGCGGCTGCCGACCAGATTCAGCTTTACAAGCTGATCTGCCGCCAGGTGGCGACGAACATGGGCCTGACGGCCTCCTTCCTGCCCAAGCCGGTGGTCGGTGTCAACGGCAGCGGCATGCACACCAACGTCTCCATCAGCAAGGGCGGCAAGAACCTGTTCTGGGATCCGCAGGGCGAAGAAAAGATCAGCAAGCTGGCGTGGAGCTTTGTCGATCGCATTCTGACGCATGGCAACGACATCTGCCTGCTGTTGAATGCCAGCGTCAACGCCTATCGCCGCTTGGATCCGCACTTTGAAGCGCCGAACCAGATCAAGGCCTCTGCCGTCGATCGTGGCTCGATGATCCGCATTCCCATCGGCAACGAAAAAAGCTCGCGCGTGGAAGTGCGTTCCGTCGGCCCGGATGCCAACCCCTACATGGTGCTCTACTCGGTCTTCAAGACCGGACTGCAGGGCGAGTTGTCCAAAGCCAAGAATTTGCGTCAGGCCGAGCGCTACTTGCCCGACAACATCTACACGGCGCTGGAAGATTTCCGTGGCGCAGGCTGGACGACCAAGCTGCTCGGCGGCGACGTCAAGGGCCGCTATGCGGATCTGAAGCAGGCCTCGGCCGATCGCTGCGCGCGTCTGTTGGGAACCTTCGTCAAGCCGGCGGAGAGTCAGTTCCACCACGACGTGTACAACCAGTACCTCTGGAACAAGTTCTAACCAGAGAATCGCCGGTGCACCGGCGCTGACAGTAATCACTGGGAACCCGAATGCTTCGCCTTGCGCGGAGCCGATGGGTTCCCAGTTTTGTTGCATCCTGCCGCGGTGCAGCGGCCGGAGAATTTTCCAAAATAAGGAATCGCCAATCCATGCTGGATGTCGCACACGCGCAGCTTACGGATCCCGGTCGGGTGCGGGATCACAATGAGGACGCATTGGGCTGCGTGTTGCCGCAATCGCCAGAGGAGGCGCGGCGGCAGGGCTGGCTCTTTGTATTGGCCGATGGCGTGGGCGGCCACGACCGCGGTGAGGTGGCCTCGGCCCTGGCGGTTGCGGGCATCACTGCGGACTTCCAAAGCCAGAAGCGCTCTGAGCCGCTGAGTGCCGTGCTGCCACGTCTGGTGCAGGTGGTGAATCTGAAGATTTACGAAGAGGCAATGAGCCTGGGTGCTGGCGGAAAATCGATGGCGACGACGGTGGTGGCCTGTGCGCTGCGCTTCAATCAGGCGGTGATCGCGCATGTGGGCGACTCTCGCTGTTATCTGATCCGCAAAGGCCAGGCAGAGCCGTTGACGCGCGACCACACGATCGCGGGCGAATATGTGCGCATGGGGCTGGCCGCTGGCAAGGATGCCGTCGCGCCGCAGGCGGCTTCGCACGTGTTGAGCCGCGCCGTGGGCAGCCAGATGTTTGTGCAGGTCGATGTCTGCGAGCTACAAATCTTTGCCGGGGACGTGCTGCTGCTTTGCTCGGATGGATTGCATCACTCCGTGAGCGGCGCGGACATGGCCGGAGTGGTGGGCGACGGCAGCGATCTGGCCGGTGCGGCGCACAAGCTGGTCACACTGGCGCGGGAGCGGGATGGCAGCGACAACATCAGCGTGCAGTTGGTGCAGGTGCGCAGTGTGGAGCGCGTGGGTATGTTTCGCGGCAGGCACTACAAAATCCGCTGAGAATCTTTATGGCTTTCTTATAAATTTCCGGTTTTTTTCTTATAGAGTAACTGTGAGAATTGCAGGGATGCACGGACCCTGCCGATCCGGTTGCATCCGCGTGCGACACTGGACGAACAGAGGACGGCATGACGGCGCTGCATCCCGGCGGACAACTCGATCACTTTCGCATTGAGTCGCTGGTGGCCCGCAGCGGGATGGCCTCCATCTTCCGCGCCACCGATCTGCGCACAAACACCGTCGTCGCGTTGAAGATTCCGCACCCGGAGATGGAGTGCGATCCCGTCTTCTTTGACCGCTTCCAGCGCGAGGCCGACATTGGCAGAAAGCTGGACCACCCCGGCGTGATGAAGGTTTACCCCAAGGAAAAGGCCAGCCAGATTTACATGGTGATGGAGTGGGTGGAGGGAACGCTGTTGCGCAAAATTGTGCGGGATGCCGGAGCCATGCCGCAGCATCGCGCCGTGCTACTGGCCCTGCGCATTGCCGATGCGCTGGAATACATCCATGCCAACGGCGTGGTGCACCGCGACCTGAAGCCAGAGAACATCATGGTGGACGCCGAAGACCGCATCAAGCTGATCTACTTTGGCATCGCCAGCCTGGAGGGTGCCAAGCGGCTGACCTTTGGCAAGCTCTCACAGGTTATGGGTACGCCGGACTACATCTCGCCGGAGCAGGTGAAAAACAAGCGCGGCGATGGACGCAGCGATGTGTACTCCCTCGGCGTGATGCTGTACGAAATGCTGACCGGCACGGTGCCCTTTCGCGGGCCGAATGCCTTTGCCATTATGAACAGCCGGCTCATCAACAATCCTGTGCCGCCGCGGGAGATTGATCCATCCATTTCTCCGCAGTTGCAGGAGATTCTTTACCGCGCGCTGGAGCGCGACCCCAAAGACCGCTACCAGGACGCGGGCGCGTTCATTTGGGATTTGAACCATCAGGATCAGGTGCGCGTGGCTGACCGCGAAGAGCTGACCAACTGGAAGGAGCAGCGCTCGCCCTGGTACGGCAAGGTGCTGTTTTATCTAATGCTGGCTGCGATTCCCGTGCTGGTCTTCGGGCTGCTGTTTCTGCTGGCGCGCCACGCGAAATAAATTTTGATCGAAGTTCCAGCGGCGTGACGGCAGCATGACTACTGCGACCGCGCGTTGGGCTGACAACCAAGGGAGAACCAGGCACGATGAGCCGTGGCAGTGCAATTGCAATTTTGATTTTTGCAGCCGTTTTAGAAGCGGGCGGGGATGCGATCATCCGCCAGGGGCTGCGTTCTGGCGCGGTGGCGCGTGTATTGCTGTTTCTTGCCGGCGGCTGCGTGCTGTTTGCCTATGGCTGGTTCGTCAACGCTCCGCCGTGGAACTTTGGCAGCCTGCTGGGTCTGTATGTGGTCTTCTTTTTTGTTATCGCGCAGTTGATTGCCTGGATCGGCTTTGGACAAAGGCCGACGGCCGCAGTGGTGCTGGGCGGAGCGTTGATCGTGGCTGGCGGCGTGGTGATCGCGCTGGCCGAGATGGCGCGCAGCGCGAACTGACGCAGTTAGCGCTGCATGAAGTCTTCGTGGTGCGTGGCAAACTCCGGGTATGCGCCTGAGCCCAACTCAAATAGGTCGATACCGTGGCGCTCGCCCTCGGGGGGCACGCGCTGCGGCAGCAGGCGATGCAGCAGCCAATTTACGCCCAACGACAATGGCAGCATCAGACAGAGCAGCACCGCGACGGCAATCAGTTGTGCCGCCATTTGGCCGGGTTCGACGGCAGGCGTATCGAGGGGATGCGCAACGAGGCCCGCGGCCAGCAGTCCGCACAGGCCGCCGACTCCGTGTACTGAGATGGCCGCTGCCGGGTCGTCCACGCGCAGCTTTCTCTCGATAAAGCCAATGGACACCAGTACCAGCGCGCCTGCCGTTGCGCCCAGCAGCCATGCCGTGGCCGGATGCAGATAGGGAGCAACCGCGCTGCTGGCTGCCAGGCCGCCGATGCAGCCGTTGGCGCCGAGCGAAGCATCTGGACGGCCAAAGCGTACGCGAGTGATGGCCAGTACCGCCAGCATTCCTGCTGCGGCGCAGAGGGCAGTGTTCACCACCACCGCCACCAGTTGCGCCAGGTTCGCGCCGGTAAAGAGAATGGCTCCAGCACAGTTCAAGCCCATCCATCCGGGCAAAGCAAGCAGGCAGCCTAGCAGCACCGCAGGCGCATCGTGGCCCGGTGTGGCGTTGGGCGTGCCATCGGGGTCGAATTTGTTCAGGCGCGGGCCGAGCGTCCACGCAATCGAAAGTGCGAACAAACCGGCCATGGCCTGGATGCAGCCAGAGCCAGAGGCGTCGAGCACGCCTGCGCCCAGTGAGGAATTTACGCCGAGTTGCGCCAGCCATCCGCCGCCCCAAACCCAATGGCTGAAGAGAGGCAAGAGCAGGCCAGCAAAGATTGTCGTCGAGATGGCCATGGGTGCCAGCCGCCAGCGCTCCGCGCCCGCTGCGGTGGCCGGGATCGTCGCCAACGCCACGGCGAAGAGCAGAAACAGCACCGTGAGCGATGCGGATGCGGAAGCGAACGGGAAGTCGTGCAGCAGCAGCGGCCCAGCGCCAGCAACACTCCAAGCCCTGCCCGCAATGTGCAGCACGTGGCCAGCGCTGCCAAACGTACCTTGTACGGACGATCCAACCAGAACATAGGCCAGCATCGCCACCATGGCTGCATAGGACGCAGCCAGTGCCGCATGTGTAGCTCCGCGAGCACGGTTCAAACCTGTTTGCAGCATGGCTAGCCCCGCCCACGCAAAGGGAATCAGCAGAATGCAGACCAGGCAAAGGGCCATTTGGGAATCCGGCATGGAAGATGTGTGCTCCAACAAGGAAAGTTCCTCTTCTTAGCGCCAAGTTGTGCTGCGGATTTTTTTATAGACGCTATCAGAATAGTTCATAGCCAAAGCGAAGGAAGGGATTGTTGGCCAGAATTTGCTATGAAAAGTTTTGATTGCGGCTATTGGAAATTTGAATAGCCAGCCTACACTCAAAACGGGAATCTATGGGAAACGCAGAAAACTAGAAGATTTCACGCTGTTTTCGTGGCCGGGACTCCACTAATTATTTGTAAGTCTGCATCCAGATTGCCGCCATAAAAATTATTGATTGGCGCTGCGGAGCAACTCGTCATACGCTTGGCTTACTTCGTCGCATCGTGCATTGCACAAGCAAAACCAACGCAACCGGAAAACAACCTGAAGGCTTGGCATCAGGAAATTTGGAGGAACCATTGCATACACAATTGATTCAGCGCTCGATTTTGCTCGCATCCTTACTCGCTGCTCCGGCATTGCTGGCGCAGACAGCCGCCGCGCCAGCCCCAGCGGCCCCCGCGCCACCGGCACCGCTGTCGATGCCGTCCATGTCCGGCCCGTTGAGCACGGCAGCGCCCGCAACCATCGACGCCGGTCCGTTCGGCAAGCTGCAAGTCACCGGCATCCTAAGCGGCTTTGCCTACGTGCAGAGCAACAAGACCAGCGACCACACCAAGAATGCCGACATCAGCAACGCGCAAGTCTTTGTGCAGAAGACCACCGGCCTGGTGCAGTTCTATCTGCAGGGCGGCGCATACAACCTGCCCGCGCTGGGTTCGCCGTTTTTCACCACGCGTGACACGATCAGTGATTTTTATGGGGCCTTCCCGCAGGGATATATCAAGCTGGCTCCCAAGGGAAGT
>DAHUZD010000291.1 GCA_027306745.1 Acidobacteriaceae bacterium | reverse complement strand
CGGGATAGCTTTGATCCGTAATCGTCTCAAAGGCCTTATTTTTGTCGCGGCTGACGGTGGCTGTAACGGAAAAATGGGGGAATTGTTCTCCTACACCTAACATGATTCGACTCCTTGTGCGATAAACGCGGGGTTGGTCTGCAACGCCACTCCATCGGCTGAGACGGAGAGGCACGCAGAAGAATTTTTGCAGTGGTAATTTGGTTGCCCGGTCGAACAGAGACCGAAGGAAGGAACCCGACTGCTATGAAAAGTATACAGCCTCTGCAAGGAGGCTGTATGCAGCGAAACCCAGTGTGCGTGCGCAGGGGGAGGCCCGGCTGCGCACGCGCTTTTACGTATTTAGCCAGCGTTAATCCGCCGCAGCGCCCGGCTGGATGCCTACTGCTGCCGCCACGCCCGCAGCGTAGGCGGGATCGGCTTTGTGGAAGTGCACGAGTTGCCGCTCGATGATGGCGCGCGGTACGCCGCTCATCGCCGCTGCAACGTTGCTGAAGAGCTGCTGCTTCTGCTCCTTGGACATGAGCCGGAACAGATCGCCAGCCTGCGTATAGTCATCGTTGCCTTCGCGGTGGTTGTACCGGTCCGCGTCGCCAGTGATGTGCAGCGGCGGCTCAGCAAAGCGCGCATCCTGTTTGGGGCCGTGAAAGGAGTTCGGCTCATAGTACGCGTCGGTACCCTTGGGCTGGTCAAAGCGCATGGGGCCATCCGCGTTGTAGGTATGCACAGGGCACTGCGCACGGTTAACCGGCAGGTGCGCATAATGCGTGCCCAGACGGTAGCGGTGAGCATCGGCATAGGCAAAGATGCGGGCTTGCAACATCTTGTCCGGCGAAAAACCCACACCCGGCACGATGCTGGATGGCTCAAAAGCAGATTGCTCCATTTCTGCAAAATAGTTTTCAGGATTTTTGTTCAGCTCGATGATGCCCACCTCAATCAGCGGGTAATCTTTGTGCGGCCAAACCTTGGTCAGATCAAATGGGTTGTACGGCGTCTTCTCCGCGTCCTTTTCCGGCATCACCTGGATGCTGAATCGCCAGCGCGGATAATCACCTTTTTCAATCGCCTCAAACAAATCGCGCTGGCTGCTCTCACGATCGCGCGCAATCACTTCCGCCGCTTGCTGGTTGGTCCAAGTCTTGATCCCTTGCATGCACTTGAAGTGAAACTTCACCCAGAAGCGCTCATTCTTGGCATTGATCAAGCTGTAAGTGTGGCTGCCGTAGCCGTTCATGTGCCGGTAGCCCTGCGGCACTCCCCGGTCAGAGAAAAGAATTGTTACCTGATGCAGGCTCTCCGGGGAAAGCGACCAAAAATCCCACATTGCCGTGTTGGAGCGCAGATTGCTTTTGGGGTGCCGCTTCTGCGTGTGGATGAAGTCTGGAAACTTCAGCGGATCCCGCACAAAGAAGACCGGCGTGTTGTTGCCCACAATGTCCCAATTGCCTTCATCGGTATAGAACTTGAGCGCAAAGCCGCGCACATCGCGCTCGGCATCCGCCGCACCGCGCTCGCCCGCCACGGTGGAAAATCGCGCCAGCATGGGCGTGGTCTTGCCTACCTTGGCGAAGACGCTGGCCTTGGTGTAGCGGGTGATGTCGTGCGTCACCGTAAACGTTCCATACG
>DAHUZD010000279.1 GCA_027306745.1 Acidobacteriaceae bacterium | reverse complement strand
ATTGAGATGAACCCGGCTTATTCCTACAGTGGCATCCATGTGACAGGCCGGAATGAAAGCGCGCCGACAGCGGCAGATTTTTCCATTCCTGATCCAAACCCGCGGCAGTTTGCGCGTGAGGCTGACCATCTGGCCGAGTGCATCCTGGAGAACAAGGAACCCAAGGCCGATGGAGCCGAGGGTCTGCGGGATATGAAGATTATTACGGCGATTTATCAATCGTGCGCCGAGGGCCGGGCGGTTGAGCTCAAGCTGTAGCCGGTCTGCGTTTATCCGCAGCGCAGGCTTTCATACCCTATGGTGGAGGGCGAAGGCAGCGGCAATGCGTTTTGTGCGATGCCAACGGCTGTGCGCCAGTGCGTTTTGACCGCTGGCTGATGGAGCGCGGTCTGAGAGGTGCCGCCCCCGAATTCTTCAATGCGCGCGCCTTGCTCATCTACAACTGCAGAGGTGGCGCGCGCATCGACCCAACAGCCGGTATTGAAGTACTCAATGCCATCCTGCATGAGCGAAAGCGCCTCATGCGTGTGGCCGCAGAAGACGCGGCTGCAGAAGCCCTGCCGCGCGTAAGTGAGAGCACCCTGAGCCACCTTGCCGGAGAGGCGCAGCCAGCGCGTGCTCATGCGGTCTAAAAATCGTGCAACACATTTGGATTTGGAATCGATTTTCTGTACGTGACCGTAGATGCCCTCTCCGATGCGGCTGAGCAGGAGATTGTGGCTGATGAAGCGGTCAAATTGATGGCCGTGCACGGCCAGGTGTCGCAGGCCGGCAAACTCCCACACATAGCGCTGGTAAACAGGCACACCGACCAGATGAGACATCAGGTTGGCGAGGCCGTGGTCGTGGTTACCTTCAACCCAAACGACTTCAATTCTGCGTTTGGGATTGGAAAGCTTGCGGATGCAGGAGAGGAACTTCCAGTGTTCGCCGGTGAGGCGGCGGAAGTTGAGATCGGAAAAGATGTCGCCGAGCAGGATCAAGCGACGGTACCGCAAAGACTCCAACAAATGCAAGGCATCGGCGGCGCGGCTGGTCTCACTGCCCAGATGCACATCGGAGAGGATCAGGGTGTCGATGATCTCGCCCATGCCCTAGATATGCAGCATCAGCAGGGACGGGAGTGTGAGGCGGGGATGAATTCTTAATGAATACTACTGCGCGGTAGCTGGCACGAGAGGGTTAAGGCCAGCGCGGCCATGATGTTCACGAATCGCAGAGAGGATTTGCAGCGCCAAGGCCAAGGCGGTGCGGCCATCTTCGCCGGATACGACGGGTTGCGTGCGGGTGCGGACAGCGTGGAGGAAGGATTCGAGTTCCAAACGAAGGGGTTCGTTGGATTGCACCGGGAGTTTGCGCAGATTGAATTGCGGGGTGGGATGATGCAGGCCGTCGAGTGGGGCTGAGACGGGGCTGGATGAAGTGCTGGAGACATCGATACTGAAAACGTCCTGGCGCGCGTAGTCGATGGAAAGGTACTGGTGGGGCTGGAAGAAGCGGAGTTTGCGCACCTGCTCCGTGCTGACACGGCTGGCGGTGAAGTTGGCGACGCAGCCAGATTCGAACTCAACGCGGACGTTGGCGATGTCGACCTTGGAGGAAAGGATGGGCAGGCCGACGGCGTGAATTGTGCGGACCGGCGAAGCGGCGAAGGAACAGACGATGTCGAGGTCATGAATCATGAGGTCGAGGACGACATCGACATCCAGGGAGCGGGGAGTAAAGATGCTGAGGCGGTGCGCCTCAAAATACATAGGGTGATTGAGGAACGGGCGGACAGCCTGTACGGCGGGATTGAATCGCTCCAAGTGCCCTGGTTGCAGAATGCGGCCATGCAGGGCTGCGAGCCGGATGAGATGGTCGGCCTCTGCCAGCGTGGAAGCGAGGGGCTTTTCGATGAGGACATCGATCCCGGCGTCGAGAAGGGCTGTGGCCACCTCGGCATGGTGGGATGTGGGCACGGCGACCGAAGCGGCGTGCAGGATGGGTTGAGCGGCCAGCAGAGCATCAACCGACGGGTAGGCGGGGATCGAGAATTCCGCAGAGAGCTTAGCCGCGCGTGCAGCATCCGGTTCGACGAGCGCGGCCAGTTGCAGAGCTGGGTCCGCAGCGGCCAGTTGATGCCAGACGCGCAGGTGGTTTCTGCCGAAGGCTCCGCAGCCGAGAACGGCAACCCGGACTGGACTGGAGTGGGACACTCTGAATGTTATTTGCCGGCTACGGTGCGCAGGCAGCGTGTATAGAGATCGAGCAGGTGGGTGACCTGGTCGTCTGGCTTGGTTGTGGCGGCTGCGACAAAGCCTGTGGCCTGCGCAGATGGACGCGCAATGCCTGTGGTGACAGTGATGAATTTGAGCAGATCCAGTGCGATGTCCTCATTGCGCCGGGCTGCGTTGGCTGAGGGTGCGGCGGTGTCCATTCGTGTGATTCCTCCCAAGGCGATGCTACCAGACTTGTGCTGCTGAGATGTACAGCGATGGGTCGCATTGTCGGCCTGAATGAGGCAGGCGAAGCCAGAGAGCGCGATGGAGGACGCGCAGGCAGGATCAATACGCGGTGGCGACATAACAGATGCGGCCAACGATGCGGTCTGAGGGCTGCTCGTGCAAGGCCAGCTCAATGAGCTGGACGGGAGAAGCCAGATTTCTGGGCCTCAGGATGAGGCGGTTGGCTTCAAAGTTCAGAAAGCAAGCATGCAGCCGTTCGTTCGTATGGACGGCATACATGGTGGGCTGCATGGGGCGATAGCGCACGAGGGAGTTGTAGTGGCGGTCTATGACGGCAATGGAGTCTTGTTGCAGAAGCGGGTACATGGGGACGGCATGTTCGGCATCTGCGCGGAAGGCGACAAAGCGCTGCCAGACAGAACGGCCTGTGGCTGGGCGGGCGAGGGCGAGATGGAGTGCGGAGTCGGGCACTGGAATGGTGCCCAAGATGGAAGACGGGTCAATGCGTGGCTGGAAGATAGCTGCTTGCTGGGAGACGACAGGGATGGATTGCACCGGGGAAGGGACGCCGCCGGGGGCAGATAGGTCTGCATTCGGAGCTGGGATCAGGTCCAAGATGGAAAGATTACCAGCGGCCAGGATACGGTCAAACCCTTGGAGGCTGAGCGAGCGTTTTCCATGGAGGAAATTGGAGATGTGGGCGTGGCGAAATCCAGAGGCCCGGGCCAACTCCGCGCCTGTGATGAGGCCGCGACGGATGCGGCGCAGGATTTCCAGGCGCAGATTTTCCTGCAAAAAATCTAAATTCATGCCGGAACAGTAACACTCAGTTAACCAACGCGGGAAAAATTAACACAGAGCTAAGGCAAGAATGCTGGGAAGCCAAAGAATTGGCAAGGAATCGTGAAAAAAGGAATCTGTGGAATATTTTTCTTGACAGAAAAACCGGCTTTGATTACTTATGGACAACTTTTGGTAACACAACGAGGTGCCACATGACAACGATGACTCCCCCACGCTGCAAACCGGCAATTGCAGCGAAGCAGACAAGCCAACACGGGCAAGGGCGGTATGGGCCGCAGGGAAAACTCCCTTGGCGCGAGCGAAGGTGAGAGAACGCGACTCGACATTCTCCCAACTCCAAAGAAGATGCAAAACCAAAAGAAGTGAAGGCGAAGAAGTGCAAGTTGTGTCCAGAGCAGGCCAAAGAGCCTGGGAGACGAGGCAGTCTTCGCATGACGCCTCCTCAGAGGCAACAGAAACAATCTGAGGAAGTGATGCCGTATTTTTTGCCTTGGAGAAAACGGATATGAATGAAAGACGCATGCAGTTAAAGATTTGTGAAGGATGCGGCCGTATCTGGCTGCGGGATCAGGGAACGAATCATGTGTATTGCCAGCGGTGTGATGTACATCTGGGGCAATATCCAGAACCGGGAAGCCGGAGGCAGCGCAGACGTGCACATGCGGTGGGATGGAAAACATGCAGGGAACAGGTGATGCAGGGCCAGGATCGAGGTGAGGCATGAATCTTGGACTGGCACTGGTCGATGTCTATGCGGAGGGTTGCCAACAGCCGGCCCGGATGTTGGGGGCGGTTGCGGCGCAGGAGAAGCAGGGAACAGATAGAGCCTCACGAGCGATAGGCGAAGCGCCCAAGCGCGAAGGGCTGGAATTCTATCGAAAGTACACTGAGGTGATGTTGCGGAGATATCAGAGGCTGTCGCTACGCAGTGGGCGGATGCCATCCTGTCTAGGACAGGATGTCTTTCGGGGTCGGACAAGCACATACCGGATTCACAGCTTTGAGGACTCGGTGATCTTTGTCTATGACATGAACCGGTGTCTGGAGAAGATGGATGCATTTGAGAGGGAGCTTCTGATGCGTGTAGCCGTGCAGGAGTACACGCAGGGTGAAGCGGCTCAATTGCTAGGCGTGAGCTTGCGAACAGTTGTGCGGCGGTATGCCCATGCACTGGATTGTTTGACGGGGATACTGCTGGATCGCAAGCTGATGCGGATCGAGTACTAAGTGGGGACGAGTAGTTTCAAGGAAGGATAAATGTAATGGCGTAGGAAGGCAAAGTGCTTTGCTATGCTTAGAAGAGGAATGGATACAAGGATGGGGAGAGCTACGGCTCTCCCCATTTGTTTTGGCGAAACACAGATGAGGGAAGGCAGGGTGGAGTGCCAAAACGTACGGCGGGAAACAGCGCTTCAGCAAGTCAGGGGAAACAGGCGAAGAGAAAATCAGCGAAAAGCGATACATTCGTTCGAATCGCACGCAGCCTGATTCTAGATTCATGGGCGCAAATAGTGCAGGGCTTGATTGACCAAGCGGTGCAGGGCGGTTACCAGCACACAAA
>DAHUZD010000269.1 GCA_027306745.1 Acidobacteriaceae bacterium | reverse complement strand
GTTGTTAGCGCAATCGATGGCAATGCCGGTCGGCTGATTCCAGAGCGGACTTGTGTTCGTGGCCATGTTGCCACCAGTCAAATTGGCAGGGGATCCCAAAAAGATCAGCCGGTTGTTGCCCGTATCAGCCACATACAGATTGTTACTGCAATCGACGGCCAGGCCTTTTGGAGAATTGAGTGCAGTGCCATTGGGCTTGCCCACATCCAACACACTAGCCACACCCGATGCACTTACCTCGATGATCTCGTTATCCGTCGCGTCCGCATAAAATACGTTCCCATTTATGTCCGTTGCCACACTCTGCGGACTGGCAATGCCTGTCGACGGCTCTGCCAGCGTAATCTGCGTGGGCAGCAATGTGGCGGTCACCTGCGCATGGAGCGGGGCGGATGCACTGGCGATGCAACATCCCACAATCGCCACCAGCGGCATCCAGCGCGACATTGCGGTTTGCGGCTTCATCGATGGGGAGTGGAGCGTGCGGCGGTGACGCATGAACATGGGAAAAAGTGACCTCACAAAATCGGAAGTGGCTCCGGTGCGGAAGCCTCCGGAGACAGGGGACTGTGCCGCGGGGATCCTTGGAACCTCCCGCCCCCGCGGCTTCCATGTCCCACAGAACAAATCCTGGCAATTCATGTCGTTTATAGCACGAATTTTCTGCTAGGTTTCCTTGAATGTTGCCTCTGGACGACGGGGTGCACGCAGGGTTACTAATTCGCTAAACTTTTGCCTAGCTCTTGGACAGTAATCTCCTCCGCAAAAGCGGGCGGGAGAGAGAATGATCTAATGGCTTGTTTTTCTTTATCTTGTGGGCTTTCTTCGGCCTGTCTGCTTCTTGGCAGCTTTGGAAGTCCTGCTTGGGCGAGCGGGGCGGGCAGCGGCACTCTTTGTCCCGGAGGTCTTCGTGGCCTTCTTTCTGGTGGTGGACTTTTTGGATGTTGGCTTGGCTTGGCCTGCGGAGCTGCGCTGGGCGGCGACCTTTTTCGTCCCTCGGCTTGGCCCCTGGCTCCGCGCAGCCGATTTTTTTCCGGTAGCGCTCTTCGCTGCAGCGCTTTTCCTCGCCGGAGTCTTTGCTTTTGCGCCTGCGCGCACAGCCGCCACCTTGGCCACCAGCGGACGCTTCCAGTCTTCCAGCGCCACGGAGCTGGCCGTCTTGCGCAGCCGCTCAATGTCATAGAGCGCGCGCGTCTCCTCATCAAAAACATGGACGACAAAATCCACGTAGTCGAGCAGAATCCACTTGGCCGCGCGGTAGCCTTCCACCGAGTTGGCATACATGCCGAACTCGCGCTTCATACGCAGCTCCACCTCGTCTGCAATCGCCTGCACCTGGCGCGGGTTGGCACCGCTGCAAATTAAAAACACATCGGTGAATGCGGACTCAGCCGGATCCAGTTCTAGTATGCGTGCGTGCAGGGCTTTTTTTTCTTCACAAGCTGCGTGCGCAGCCAGCACCAATTTGCGGGTCTCTACTGAGGTGGACATGCGGGTGGGGCCATCTCCTTGGTTTCTTTCTTATCGTACCGGGTTCGCATCCGGTGTGCCACTTCAACCGACGCAGATCGCAGGAAGTTTTCTTCCGCCTCCGCATCGCAGGTAATATGATCTCCATGCTGATCCTGGCCTCTTCCTCCCCCCGCCGCCGGGAACTGCTGACCCAGGCGGGCTTTACATTCCGCGTCCTTTCCCTGCCGGTGCAAGAAGACCGACACGCTGGGGAAGACCCTGTGCTGTACACACAACGCCTTGCACGCGCCAAGGCAGAGGCGGTTTTCCACGCCGAAAGCTCCACGCAGCGTGCTCAATCCATCCACTCTTCCGATCCCTTGCTGGTTCTCGGGGCTGACACAGTTGTCGTCTGCGACGGTCAGGTGCTGGGCAAACCCGCCGACCCGCAGGAGGCACTGCACATGTTGCAGTTGCTCTCTGGCCGCACGCACCAAGTGGTGACCGGTGTCTGTGTTGTTTCTGCCGCGGGCATCGATGTGGCCGCTGAGACCACTTCCGTTACGTTGCACACGCTTTCTGAACAGGAAATCCGTGACTACATCGCCACCGGTGAGCCGGTCGACAAGGCTGGAGCCTATGCCATCCAAGGCCGGGCCGGACGCTGGGTGCCTCGCATTAGCGGCTGCTACTTCAACGTTGTTGGCCTGCCACTGGCGCTGACACAAAGTATGCTGGAGGGCATGCGCGCCAAGCTCTCTGCACTGTGAATCCCACAGAGGTGTAAACGCAGCACTGGAATGATCGATCCCGTAAAACCGTAAAATAAAATAACTTACTCCAGGGATAGCCCCCAAGACTGTTGTAGATTTACCACATTGCGCCTGCGCGATATTCCAGTACGATCTCTACGGAGTTCCTAGGATCTCCCAAGGAGTTTCCCCTCTGGCGCGCAGGCTGCAATTCGAACAGACCCTGGCTGCGGCGGTCGAATTTTGCGGCGTAGGCATCCACAGCGGCGCGCCGGTGGAGATGCGCCTGCTGCCCGCACCTGCTGGCGCTGGCATCCTCTTCCGCCGGACGGATCTGGACAACTTTGAGATTCCCGCCACGGGCCGCAATGTGGCCAAGGTCAGCTACGCCACCAGCCTGATGCGCCAGGGCGTGTTGATCTCCACCACCGAGCACCTGCTCTCCGCGCTCATCGGCGTGGGCATCGACAATGTCATCATCGAGCTGAACAATTTGGAGCTGCCGATTCTGGATGGCAGCGCGCTGCCGTACACGGAGGCCTTCCAATCCGTGGGACTGGTCCAGCAACGCCGCCGCCGCGAATATCTGCGTGTGCGCAAAGCCATCGAAGTACGCGAAGGCAGCAAATTTATTGGTATCTATCCTGGTGAAGGCTACAGCATCACCTATGCCATTGATTTTCCCGCACCCATCGGCCAGCAATCGCTGGCGCTCGATTTGGACACAGGCGCATACGCAGCCGAAATTGCCGCCGCGCGCACCTTTGGCTTTCGAGAGGATGAGCAGGCGCTGCGCAACATGGGCCTGATTCGTGGAGCCTCCGAGGCCAACGCCATCATCCTGACACACGCAGGCGTTGTGAATGGCCCTCTGCGCTATGCCGATGAATTTGTCCGGCACAAGATTTTGGATTTGATCGGCGACCTAGCTTTGGCAGGACGCCAGATTCAAGGACGCGTTGTGGCCGAGCGCGCCGGGCACGCCATGCACACGGCCCTGGTAGCACGCCTGCTCCGCGACCGCTCTGCGTGGGAGCTGGTGCATCTGCCTGCCACCGGCACGATGCCTGATGCTGTGCAAACCACCGTGGCCCTCAGCGCCTGATGTCTGCCCGCGTCACACCCATCGAAACCGCCTCTGTCGCACTGCTCGGCCTCGGCTCCAATCTGGGAGACCGCTGGGAGCATCTGCGGGCTGCTGTGCGAGCCCTTGAAGCTCACGGCGCGGTGCTCGCCGTCTCCAACGTGTATGCGACGGCGCCGGTCGGCCTGGAGGAGCAGCCTGACTTTTTGAATGCAGCTCTGCTGCTGCGAACGGAACTGGCTCCAGAGCCACTGCTGCAAGCGATGCTGGCGATTGAGCGCAGCCAAGGCCGTGTGCGCGAGCCACTGAACAGCGGGCAACCTCGTGGCGGTCCACGCACGCTGGACCTGGATTTACTTCTTTACAGCGACACGATTGTTTCCACACCGCGATTGACGCTGCCTCATCCAGAACTACACCGGCGGCGCTTTGTGCTGGCTCCTGCGGCCGAGATTGCGCCCGGCTGGCTGCATCCAACGCTGGGCCGCACGTTGATGCAGTGGCTCGACGCGTTGGAAGATGCCGACAGCAACCGCATTGCCTGCGTACAGCGGCAAGGGCCTCTGCTTGCAGTGCCAAGCGGCGCATAACCAACACACAATCTGGATTCGTTACACTACAGCGGTATGATGCACGTTGCTCGTTTCTGCTCACGGCTCCGCCTCCGCTCGATTCTGCGCCAGCGCGCGGCTCTCCGCTTGGCGCTCTGTTCGCTGTGCACGCTCGTCGGCCTTGCGCCGCACACAGCGCAGGCTCAGACTTCACAAATCCAATTGGCGCAGGCCGCTGTTCCCTCGCAAACGGAGATTGGCCCGGCCTCCGCGCTGACCTGGACGCTGGATTCCTCCACGGATGACCGCATCCTGGCGCATCTGAACGCCGCCATTCACTTCCATCGCACTGCAACCTCTTTCCAGCAGAAAGCTGGCGAACCCAGCGACGCACTTTACCAAGATCAGGAGCAGGCGCTCGCTGCACAGATCACGCAGTTGGCCTTTGCCTCGGCCAAGGCCGAGGCCGCGTTGCTCAACGCCAAGCAGGCGCAAACGGCCACCGGATCGGGAGCCGGTTCCAGCACGGCCAGCGCGCAGCAACAGCATTTACAGGAAATGCAAACGACAACGGCGGCCAAGATCACACAGTTGCAGGGCGCAATCGCCGCCGCGGAGCAGCAAATGGCCACGGCCAGCGGCACGCGTTTGCAAACACTGACGGCGCAGCGCGACAGCCTGCGCGGGCAATGGGATTTAGAGCAGACCTTGCAGGAGGCACTTGGACGATTCAGCTCCGGGATCAAGTCCGATTCTGCCAACGCCTCCAAATTGAGCACGGAGATTGCGCATTTGGAACTCTCCGCGCCCGTTGCGGCTCCAACGGCAACAGGTGCGCAGTCCAAGCCTGGAGCCAACACGGTCTTTGCAGGCCAATCGATCCATGGTGCCGAACAGGCGGGAGTGCTGGGCCAGGCGGAGACGCTCTTTGCTCAGTTGAACAGTCTGCACCCAATGAATCTGTGGATTGCAGAAAACGACCGCCTGCGCGCCCGTGCTGCCGCGCTGCATGATCCGCTGACGGCACTGTTGCGTAGAACGCTGCAAGAGGGCAATGTGCTCACACAGGGCGCAGCCGCCACGCCGCCCGCGACGCATGGCAATACCGCAGCGGCCCAGACTCCCGCTTCACAACCCGCCCCCACTCTGGCGGAGTATGAGCAACTCACCGCGCAATTCCGCACACTCTCCGCAGCATCCTTGCCCTTGGCGCAAGAGCTGCTGCTGCTCGACCAGAGCCATGCCAATCTTTTGCAGTGGCGCGACGCTATCGACAGCGAATATGACCGTCTCTTCCGTGCGCTGCTGCTGCGCGTGGCCGAGATCGCCTTCGGCATTGGCTTGATTCTACTGCTGAGTGAAATCTGGCGCCGCGCCTCCATCCGCTACGTGCGCGACATGCGTCGCCGCAGGCAGTTGCTGATATTGCGCCGCTTTGTCACCACGTTCTGCATGAGCCTGGTGCTGATTCTGGGCTTCGTATCGCAGTTCAGCTCGCTGGCCACTTTTGCCGGATTCATCACAGCCGGCATCGCTGTCGGCCCGCAAACCGTGCTGCTCTCCGTGGCTGCGTACTTCTTTATCGTGGGCCGCTATGGCGTGCGCGTGGGCGACCGCATCAGCGTCGCCGGCGTAACGGGGGATGTGATGGACATCAGCCTGGTACGTCTGTACGTAATGGAGTTGGCCGGCACCGGCATCGACCTGTACCCAACGGGGCGCGTAGCTGTCTTTTCCAACGCCGTTTTGTTCCAGGCCACTACGCCGCTCTACAAGCAGATTCCCGGCACGGAATATGGCTGGCGCGAAGTGGCCGCCAAGCTCAACGAAGATGCAGACTACAATGGCGCAGCGGAAAAGATCACGGCCCTGGTGGCAGCGCAATATAAGCAATATGAGGCGGAGATCGCACGCCAGCACGGCGGCCTGGAACTGCACTGGGAGATTAATGCCGAGCGGCCCAAGATCGAATCGCGCTTGCAATTTGTCGAAGGCGGTTTGGAATTCAAGGTGCGCTATCCAGTGCTGCTGCGCCGCGCTGCTGAGGCCGATGAGGCCGTCACTCGCGCCCTGGTCAACTTGAGCCAAACAGACGAAGCCGTCAAAACTGCGCTGGCCGAGCCGCCGCTGTTACGCACCTCGGTGAAGGTATAGAAAAATCAGCAGGGTGGTTTTTGCAGTTTGCCAGGGGGAGAAAATCTATCTCTTCCCCTCAACGTTGGTGCTCCTGGCGTAATGCACCCGGGCAGAGTGTTCACGGTGGGGAAGAGTCGTGGGACGGACCAGACCCCATTCAAGCCGTCTTTGGCTTGAATGGGGCGCTCGAAATTTTTGTAAACACTGACGCAAAACGCTACAGCCGCGCCACCACGGGCGCTTCGCGCAGCCAGCCATAGAGCGGAAATTGCTCGGCCAACTCCAAAACATCGGCGCGCGTGCGGGCCAGCCACTGCGGATTGGAGCGATGCTCCAATGCCTGCGCGATCCAGCGGCCAATGATGCGCATCTCCGGCTCGCGCATGCCGCGCGTGGTCAGTGCTGGCGTTCCAATGCGAATGCCACTGGGCTTCAGCGGCGGATTGGCGTCAAAGGGAATCGCGTTCTTGTTGACGGTGATACCTGCCTCGCCGAGCGCATGCTCCGCTTCACTGCCCAACATGCCTTTGGAGAAGACATCGACCAGCATCAGGTGTGTGTCTGTGCCGCCAGAGATGATGCGGAAGCCTTCTGCCTTCAGCGTCTCAGCCAGCGCGCGTGCGTTGGACACCACCTGCGTGGCATATTCCTTGAACTCCGGCTGCAGGGCTTCCTTGAATGCGACCGCCTTGGCCGCCATGATATGCACCAGCGGCCCACCTTGCTGGCCAGGGAAGACGCACTTGTCAACGGCAGTGGCAAACTCCTGCTGGCAGAGCACCAAGCCAGAGCGCGGCCCGCGAAGCGTCTTATGCGTGGTGGTGGTCACGATGTGCGCGTGCGGCACCGGGGAGGGATGCACGCCGCCAGCCACCAGTCCCGAGATATGCGCCATGTCCACCACCAAATACGCACCCACCTTGTCGGCAATGGCGCGCATCCGTGGAAAGTCCAGCGTGCGCGCATAGGCACTTCCGCCGCCGATGATCATGCGGGGCTTCTCGCGCAGGGCTATTGATTCCAACTCGTCGTAGTCGATGGTCTCGGTGTCTTTGCGCACACCGTAGCTGACCACACGGTACAGCTTGCCAGAAAAATTCAACTTGTGCCCGTGCGTCAGATGGCCGCCATGGGCCAAGTCGAGGCCAAGAATCGTGTCGCCGGGCGACAAAATCGCCGCATAGGCTGAGGCGTTGGCCTGCGAGCCGGAGTGCGGCTGCACGTTGGCATGGTCTGCGCCAAAGATCTGCTTGGCGCGGTCGCGCGCCAGCGTTTCCACAATGTCACTGAACTCGCAGCCACCGTAGTAGCGCTTGCCAGGATAGCCCTCAGCATACTTGTTGGTGAAGACGGAACCAGCAGCCTCCAGCACGGCCTGGCTGACGAAGTTCTCTGAGGCAATCATCTCCAGCCCTTCATGCTGGCGATGCACTTCCTGTTGGATGGCGGCGTAGATGTCGGCGTCGGCCTGTGCGAGCGGCAGACCCATGCGTTCAGGATTCATAGGCAGATTTTACCGCATTCAGGCCCCGGCGCGCGGCACAACACAGGCGATGCCCATCGGGCTGCCGCCATGCGTCGACCCCGCACAGTGCACCTGCATAGTCTGCGTCAGTGGACGGGAATTTCCCCATGGACTTCGGGCTTTTTCATCAGCAGGCAGAGCGGAATGAGGCAGCAGCAGGCCACGGCCAACACCGCGATCACATCCAGGTACGAGAGCAGTTGCGCCTGGCGCAGCATTTGCTCGTAGAGGCTGGCATAGGCCATCTTCTGGGCCTGCGCGGAGGAGGCCGTCAGTCCGCCCTGATGCTGAAAGTAACTTTTCAACGCGCCCATGGACGCCGCAAAATTGGGATTCTGCGCCGTCATGTGCGTCACCAGTCGGTCCTGATGATATTGAGCACGCCGGGCCAGCATGGTGACCAAAAAGGACGCACCCATGCTGCCGCCAATGTTGCGCGCCAGGTTGATGAGACCCGAGACGTCGTTATTTTTCTCGCGCGGCACGCCGTTGTAGGCCTGCGTGTTGATCGGGATAAACAGAAACGCCAGCCCTGAAGCCTGAAAGATGCGCAGCAGGGCCACGTAACCATAGCTGACCTGCAAGTCGAGCGTATGCATCAGCGCCAGGGCCATGGAGCTGATGACGAAGCCATAGACAATCATGTAGCGCGAATCCACGCGGCTGATCAGATAGCCCACCAGTGGCATCAGCGCCATAATCGTCAAGCCGCCGGGAGAGATGACCAGGCCGGCCTGCTCGGCGGTATAGCCCAGCAAATCCTGAACGAAGAGCGGGATCAGCACCGTGGTTCCGAACAGAATGAAGCCCAGCGCGAACATGAAGCCAAATGATGTGGCGAAGGTCCGATTCTTGAAGAGCGTCAGATCGAGAATCGGCTTTTTGCCGCGCCGGATCTGGCCTATTTCATAAAAGACCAGCGTTAGCAGGCTGACCACGCAGAGGATCATGAAGGTCACAATCACATGCGAGCCGAGCCAGTCATTTTCCTGGCCCTTGTCCATGACAAACTCCAGTGAGCCGAAGCCGAGGGCCAGCAGGCCAAAGCCCATGAAGTCCAGATTGATGCCGTGGTGTTTGTTCTCGCGTACCTGCCGCTGAATATGCGGCGGGTCCTCAACCAAACGCGAGGTCAGGTAGAGCGAAAGGATGGCCACGGGCACGTTGATAAAGAAAATCCAGCGCCAGCTATAGTTGTCGGTGATCCAGCCGCCCAGCGTGGGGCCAATGGCTGGAGCCGCCACCACGGCCATGCCATACACGGCGAAGGCCTGCCCACGCTTGGCGGGGGGAAATGTATCGGCCAGAATCGCCTGCTCGCTGGGCTGCAAGCCGCCGCCGCCAGCGCCCTGCAACACGCGGAAGAGGATCAGCAGCGGCAGGCTGGGTGCCAGCCCGCACAGCACCGAGCTGATGCCGAAGAGTAGCACGCAGATCATGTAAAACTTTTTGCGCCCGACAAATGTCGTCAGATAGGCGCTGACCGGCAAAATGATCGCATTCGAAACCAAGTAGGAGGTCAGCACCCACGTCGCTTCCTCTTGCGAGGCACCCATGCCGCCAGCAATATGCGGAATCGCCACGTTGGCAATCGAGGTGTCCAGCACCTCCATGAATGTGGCCAGCGTTACCGTCAGCGCTACAGCCCAGGGATTGTGGCGTGGCTTCCACGCAGCTTCGGCTGCGGCAACGGAGGCGTCAATGGTTGTCGTCGTGCTCATCAGATCTCTGGTTGGGGAAAGGTCTTGGGCCTGTCTTCCTTGGATTCACTGCGGTGGCAAAAAGTTTCGCGCCTCTTTTGCGCGGATCGGGGCTGCATCTGCCGTGCTAGACTGCGCTTGCGCACACCATGCATCCCGAACTGGAAAAGCTCGTGCACTTGCAGAATACCGAAGAGCGCGTCCGCGTGCTGGAGTCGCAGATGGCCTCGTACCCAAAAGTGGTGCAGGAGCGCCAGCAGGCGCTGGCCCAGGCTGAACGCGAGCTGGCTGCCCTAGCGCAATCGATTCTGGCCGAAGACAAACAGCGCCGCAGCCTGGAAAGCGAAGCCGACGACCAGCGCCGCAAGGCCGCGCGGCATCAGGCGCAAATGAACACCGCACAGAACCAATCCCAGGCGCAGGCACTCGAACACGAAATCGGCTTTGCGCTGCAAAAGGCCAGCCGCGCGGAAGACGAAGCTCTGGCCTGCATGGCGCGCATCGAAGCGCTGGAAGAACAGCAGCGCCACGCCCAACCTGTGCGGCAGCGCCTGCAGGAACGCCTGGCTGAAGAACAGGCCAACGCCGCGCAGGCCACGGCACGCGACCAGGCCGAGCGCACAGTATTGCTGGCGCAATGCCAGACGATTCGCGCC
This sequence comes from Acidobacteriaceae bacterium, assembly GCA_027306745.1. Taxonomy (GTDB): domain Bacteria; phylum Acidobacteriota; class Terriglobia; order Terriglobales; family Acidobacteriaceae; genus JAJZCX01. The sequence continues at coordinate 4,313 of DAHUZD010000269.1, read as the reverse complement.
ACGATCGACGCAAAAATGCTGGCCAACTATGACCGGCTGAGCGCCACGCGCCGCCCGGCTGTGGCCGAGGCCGTCGGGCAGCGCTGCACTGCCTGCCGCATGATGGTGCGCCCGCAAAAGTGGAATGATCTGCAAAAGAACCTCCTCGTTGATTGCGACTCCTGCGGACGAATGCTTTACTCGACAATCGCCGTCGACTTTTCGCAGGAGATCGCCTTGCCGCGCCCAGCGGCCTCCTGACGCACGCCATGCCTGCCGATGCACCCACGCCGATTCTTCTGACAGGTGCCAGCGGCCTGTTGGGGTTAGCCCTGCGGCGCACCCTGGCCACACAGGGAATCCCTTGCGTGCAACTGGTTCGCCATGCAGATTCAGTCGGCGCAGGCCGCATCCTTTGGAATCCCACCGCTTCGCCCTGTGTGCAGCCCGCGGACTGGCCGCGCTTGGAAGGAGCACGCGCAGCGATCCATTTGAGCGGTGAAAGTCTGGCCGCGGGCCGTTGGACGCCCGAACGCACACACCGTTTTTGGCAGAGCCGCGTGGACTCCACGCGCAATTTGTCCGCACTCTTGGCGCAGTTGCATACTCCACCGTCCATACTGTTGTGCGCCTCGGCCGTTGGATTCTATGGCGATCGTGGTGACACAGAATTAACGGAGGCTGCAGCAGCCGGTGTGGGATTCTTGCCGGAACTTTGCGAGGCGTGGGAGCAGGCTGCCGATGCGGCCCGCACGCGCGGCATTCGCGTTGCGCCACTGCGGCTGGGCGTGGTGCTGGCCCGCGGAGGCGGCGCGCTGGCCAAGATGCTGCCACTCTTTCGGCTGGGACTGGGTGGACGCTTGGGCCATGGTCGCCAGTGGCTGAGTTGGATCGCGCTGAGCGATGCGGTGCGCGCAATTCTGCATGGACTCAACAGCCCACATCTGAGCGGGCCAGTGAATCTGGTGGCCCCGCAGCCGGCCACTCAGGCGGAGGTTACACGCACGCTGGCCTGGCAATTGCACCGGCCCGCATTTATGCATGCACCCGCCCTGGCTTTGCGTGTGTTACTGGGGGAGATGGCGGAGTCCATGCTGCTGGCCAGCACGCGCGCTGTGCCTACGCGTTTACTGGGCGACGGATTTGTATTTGAACACGCAGACCTGCACAGTGCATTGCAGGCCGCGCTGCATCCAGACGCTGCGGCTCTGCTAGGCTGAAAACGCATGGCGCTGCGCGCATCTCATCTCATTCTGCATCGACGGGCGGCGATTGCATCCGCCACTCTGGCCTCTGCTTTCCTCGTGGGCTGCGGGCTGGCCGCCGCACATCAACCTCCATCACTGCACCTGCCCATGCCCGTGCAGGATTTGCAGGCCGAGCGCATCGGCGACAGTGTGCAGTTGACGTGGACTGCGCCGAAGACGACCACCGATGGATTGAAGCTGACCACGCCGGTGCCCACACGCATCTGCATCGAAAACGGAACGGCCAGCCGGGAAGCACAGAATGCGACGACGCCTCCATCCAAAACGGTCAACTGTACAGCGCTGAGCAGCGTGGCCACACAGCCGGGCAAGCCTGCGGAATCCGCCGTGGCCCTGCCCACGACGATGACGCAAGGGCCGCCGCGCGCCATCACGCTCCGGGTGGAGGCCTCGGGGCCCAAGCAAAGATCCGCAGGCCTATCAAACCCCGCGCAGGCCTGGGCCGGTGCTGCACCGCCACTCATCACGGGCCTCACGGCACAGTCCGCGCCGCAGGGCGTGCTGCTTCGCTGGCAGCCAACAGTGTTGCCAACGGGCGCAGTGATTGAATTGCAGCGCACGCTGCTCACACCCGCTCCGGCAATTTCTGGCGTGCCAAAAACCAAGTCCGCCGCGCAACGTAGCCCGGCAAAATCCTCTGCCAAGTCTGGGCCGCCGCCGGTGCAGGTTCTGCGCGTGCAGCCGATCGCCGACACAACCCAGCCCAACCAACTGCGCGACCCCGGCGCGACCTATGATGCCAGTGTCGAGTGGGGTGCAACCTATCGCTACACAGCAGCGCGCGTGCTGCAAGCGGCACCGGGGGCGTCTCTGCCGCTGCGCATCGCCAGCAGCCCCAGCGCTGCCATCGACATCCAGACGCGCGACACTTTCCCCCCTGCAACGCCGAGCGGCCTGGCGGCCGTGCTGGTCACTGCGGCGATGAACGGTGGCCATCCTGCCGTGGCGCTCTCGTGGACCGCCAGCCGCGAGCCGGAGTTTGCGAACTACATCGTCTATCGCCGCGACTTGGCCAGTCACGCACCCGCCACGCCGATTGCCCCGGCTCCCGGCGCACCGTCCAGCGCGCGCATCGTGACCCCCATCTACCAGGACGCTTCCGTCGTTCCCCACCACAGCTACGCCTACTCTGTGAGTGCAGTTGACCTTTTCGGAAACACCAGCCCGCATTCGGCTGAAGTCGTCGTCACCCTTCCTGCGCAATAAATTTGCCGGAAATGCCAGCGCGGCCCAACTCCACTACAATGGAGGGTTGAGCGATCGGGCGTGATTCCCGGATTCTAAAACGCTCATGCAGCCGGGCTTGAGGCCGATAGACCCACCAGCACCCGGCAAGGAGAGGTGTATGCCCACGACCCAACTGGAACAGCTTCGCGCAATGACGGTCATCGTCGCCGACACCGGCGATATTCAAGCCATCGAAAAGGTCCGGCCGCAGGATGCCACCACCAACCCATCTCTGATTACCGCCGCCACGCAGATGCCGCAGTACCAGCCCATTTTGGATGGCGTGCTGCTCGATGCCAAAAAGAAGCTGGGCGGTAACGCGAGCGATGATGCCGTGGTCAAGCTGGCCTTCAAGCATCTGGCTGTTGAATTCGGCAAGCGCATTCTGGCCATCGTTCCGGGCCGCGTCTCGACCGAAGTCGATGCGCGCCTTTCCTATGACACCGCGGCCACCGTGCAGCAAGCCCACGAGATCATCGCACAATATGACAGCGCGGGCATCTCCCGCGAGCGTGTGCTGATCAAGATCGCCTCCACGTGGGAGGGCATCCGTGCCGCAGAGATTCTGGAAAAAGAGGGCATCCACTGCAATCTGACGCTGCTCTTCGGCTTGCACCAGGCCATCGCCTGCGCAGAAGCGGGCGTCACGCTGATCTCACCCTTTGTCGGACGCATCCTGGACTGGTACAAGAAGGACACGGGCAAGGACTACGTGGGCGCGGACGATCCCGGCGTTCAATCCGTGACCAAGATTTACAACTACTTCAAAAAATTTGGCTACAAGACACAGGTAATGGGCGCCAGCTTCCGCAACATTGGCGAGATTCAAGAGCTGGCCGGTTGCGATCTGCTCACCATCTCACCCTCGCTGATCGCCGAGCTGGCCGCCAAGCAGGAACCGCTGCCGCGCAAGCTCGACGCGGCCCAGGCCCAGAACCTGTCCATCGAAAAGCTCTCGATCGACAAGGCCACCTTTGACAAGATGCACGCAGCCGACCGCATGGCCAACGACAAATTGAAGGAAGGCATTGAAGGCTTCAGCGCCGCGTTGGTGAATTTGGAGTCAATCTTGGCCAAGCGTCTGGCCGAGCTGGCCTCGCCCGTGGGCGCGCACTAAGCAGCTCTCGGCACACACCCAGCCGTAGCGTGCGCACAAATCTGAACAACAAAAACGTGTTGACGGAGCTTCTTCCGCCAACACGTTTTTTTCGTAGAGTAAAATCTGCGCGGCCTGTGCCGTTGGCCATCAAAGCCCCAGATAGGCGCGGTATTGCTGCTCCAAAATGCCCAGGTTGCGCGCCAGGCCCAGCTTGGCCTGGTTGAAGGCATTCAGACTGTTGACCCACTGCGCCTGTGCTGCGGCCAACTCGGCCTGCGCCTCCACCACGGCCAGGTTGTCTTCCACTCCATTCAAAAACCGCGCCGTGGCATCGCTCACTGACTGGCGCTCCAACTCGACATTGCTGTGCGCGACATCGGTCAACTGCTTGGCTGCAACCACATCCAGCAGGCTGTCGCGCAGTTGCGCTTGGATGGTCGCTCGCAGGCTGGCCAATTGCTCCTGCGCCCGTCTGCGCTCAGCTTCGGCTGCATCGCGGTCGCCGCGCAGGCTGGCCTCGCGGAAGATGGGCACGCTAAGTTCCCCGGCGGCGAGAAACGTGCCGTGGTAGACGCCGCCCACGGTTCCCGTCATGCCATAATTTCCATTGAAGTTGAGCGTGGGCATCCGTTCCCAACGCGCGGCGGCGCGTTCATGTTCCGATGCACGCGCCTGCGCCAGTGCTCCTTGATAGTCCTGCCGACTGGCATAGGCAATCTTCAGCGCTCCGTCCAGGCTCA
>DAHUZD010000102.1 GCA_027306745.1 Acidobacteriaceae bacterium | reverse complement strand
GCCGCGTCGAGTAGCGCCGTATCCTGCGGATCGCCAAAGGCCCGCCGCACCAGCATCCCTGCGCCATCGCCGATATAGCTGGCAATCACGTCTGCGGGCAGTTCATGCCGCTGAAAGTGCCGCAGCGTTGCATTGACGGAGTGCACCAGATCCACGCGCGAATCAATCAGCGTTCCGTCCAGATCAAATACATAGAGGCGCAGACTTTCCTTGGGCAACCGGTTGCCGGGCTCGATGGACATAGTTTCAATCTACGACAAGCCGCCCCCACGCCAAAGCAGCACGCCGCCGATGCTAGACTCAAAACCACGAAGCTTCCATCGTTGCGCGGCCACTTCGCTACGGTGGAAGAGATGGAAGCGATGGAAAGTGAATGAAACAAGCCCTGCGCACAACCCTCCGGCGACTTTTGCTGCTGCTGCCCGTGCTGTGGCTGGTGGTCTCCGTGGTCTTTCTACTCATTCATCTGGTGCCGGGCGATCCAGTGCAGCAGATGCTGGGCGAAGGGGCAACGGCGAGCGACATTGCCGCGCTGCGCCACGCCTATGGGTTGGACGTGCCGCTGCCGCTGCAATATCTCCACTATTGGAGCGGCGTTCTGCACGGAGATCTGGGCCGTTCGTTGCGCCTGAATGCCCCTGTGGCCCGCTTAGTGTTTTCGCGCTATCCCTACACGATTGCGTTGGCAATTCCTGCGATCTTGTTTTCCATTTTGCTGGCCCTGCCCGCGGGCATAGCCAGCGCACTGCATCGCTCGCAATGGCAAGATCACTGGCTCAGCGTGGTCAGCCTTTTCGGCTTGTCCTTTCCCACTTTCGCACTGGCGCCAATTTTGATTTTGTTTTTTGGCATTGAGTTGAACTGGCTGCCTGTCTCTGGAGCCGGTTCCTGGCGGCATTTTGTTTTGCCGGTGATTACGCTCGGCAGCGGCATGGCCGCCATTCTTACGCGCATGGTGCGCACCACCATGTTGGAAGAGCTAGGGCAGGACTACATCCGCACGGCACGCGCCAAGGGTCTGGCCGAGCGCGCCGTGGTGTATCGCCATGCGTTGCCCAACGCCATGATTCCGCTGCTGACCGTGCTGGGCCTGCAATTTGGCACGCTGCTGGCCGGAGCCATCGTGACTGAGACCATCTTTTCCTGGCCAGGATTGGGACGGTTGACCATCGCCGCCATCTCCAACCGCGATTATCCGCTGGTGCAGGGCTGCATCCTCACCATCGGCCTCACCTACGTGCTGGTGAATCTGGCCACGGATGTGCTCTACGGCCTCGTCAATCCACGCGTGCGCCAGTAACCGCTCACAGCCCCTTCACATCCAGCGGAACAATGCGCGGCTCCAGTCCTGCTGGAGTTACCTCCACAATGGCGACGGCCACCGGCAAGGAAAATCTGCGCGGTCCCGCGCTGCCGGGATTCAAAAAGAGCACGCCATCGCGCCGGGAAATCTCTGGCCGATGCGTGTGGCCATAGATGACGGCAGCCATGCCCGCCGCCGCCGGATGCAGATCCAGATCGTCGAGATTGTGCAACAGGTACACCCAATGACCCGCAAGCTGCACGGCCTCTGTTTCCGGCAGAGCCGCACAGACGCCTGTGCAATCCACATTGCCGCGAATCGCCGTCATGGGAGCCAGACTGCGCAGTTGTTCCAATATCGCCGCGTCGCCCACATCGCCCGCATGCAAAATATGTTCACAACTGCGCAGAGCTTCGACGGCCTGCGGGCGCAGCAGCCCATGTGTGTCTGAAAGCACACCGACGCGCATCAGGCCGTCCTGCCCGGGGCCACCAGCGCACGCGTGCGCGGGTCCATCTGGTCGCGCAACGCATCACCGACAAAGTTGAAGGCCAGAACGCTGAAGGCAATCGCCAGCCCAGGAAAGACCGCCATGTAGGGCGCATCCAGCAGATGAAAACGCGCATCGTTCAGCATCGCGCCCCAACTGGATGCAGGTGGAGGAACGCCCAGGCCCAAAAAGCTCAACGTCGCTTCCGCCAGAATGGTTCCAGCCATGCCCACCGATGCCTGCACCAGCACTGGCTGCACAATGTTGGGCAGAATGTGCCGCAGAAAAATTCTCAATCCGCCTGCCCCCAGCGCACGGCTGGCCTCGACATACTCGCGTTCCCGCACGGCAAGCACCTGCGCGCGCACCAGTCGCGCATAGCCCACCCAGCCTGTAATGGATAGCGCGAGAATCAGATTCCACAACCCCGGCCCCAGAAATGCGACCAGTGCGATGGCCAGCAACAGACCCGGCAGAGCGAGAAATGTATTCATCAATATCACGTTGAGCGCCGTATCGATCCAGCCACCGCAATAACCGGCCAGCCCGCCCAGTACCAGCCCCAGCAGCAACGCCGTGCTCACCACTGCGGTGGAAACGAGAAGAGAGATGCGCGCGCCATACACCACGCGCGCGTAAACATCGCGCCCCAGCTCATCGGTGCCAAACCAGTGCGCAACGCTGGGAGCAGCCAGCCTGTGCGTCAAATCAATCTGCGCCGGGTCTTGCTGCGCGATCCAAGGGGCCAACAACGCAGCCAGAACAAAGACGGCCAGCAGCGCCACTCCCAGCCAGGCCAACAAAGGCTGGCGCGTGCGCATGGCTGCGCGTATCGACCGCCGCGGTTGCGTTGGCAACGTGTGCGCAGGCGGGGATGAAAGCGGCTCTAGCATGGGTGCAGTGTCAGTTCCTGTCTATGCTACACTCGCTCAGGAATCCAGATCGCACCGGCTGCCAATATGCGCATTTTTGTGAACGAATTTTGCGGCCATCCATTTCAAATGGAGCTGAGCAGGGAGTTTGCGCGCAGGGGCCACACTGTTCGTCACGTCTATTTTGCTGACAATCACAGCACGCCCAAAGGACGCACCACGCGCAACGCCGCCGACCCGGAGACGCTGCAAGTCGAGGGGCTGCATATTCAGCGCGTCTTCCAGAAGCACTCGCTGCTGACGCGGCGGCAGGCCGACCTGGAATATGGACGCGCCGCCGCTGCGTCCATGGAGCAGTTTCGCCCAGACGTGGTTTTTTCTGCGAACATGCCGTTGGATGCGCAGCGCATTCTGCTGAAGGCAACTCACCGGCAACGCGCCCAGTTCGTTTTCTGGATGCAAGATGTGTACAGCGTGGCGGCCACGTTTGTTTTGCGCAAAAAAGTTGGCCCGCTGGCGAGTTTGGGTAAGCTCTACTTTGAGCGGTTGGAAAAAAAATTGCTCCGGCAGTCCGACGCCATTATCTGCATCGCCGATGGCTTTGCGAAATACATCCAGCGCTGGCGGATTCCGGTAGAAAAGATCAACGTAATCGAAAACTGGGCACCGCTTGATGAAGTTCAACCCACGCCACGCGGCAATCGCTGGGCGATTGAACAGAGCACCGTTGGAAAATTTTGCTTTCTCTACTCTGGCACGCTGGGCATGAAGCACAGGCCGGAGCGGCTGCTGGAGCTGGCCGCGCACCTGGCCCAGCGCGGCGACGCACGCCTCATCGTCATCGCTGGCGGAGCCGGAGCCGACTGGCTGGCCGCGCACGCGCACACTGTACCGGCTGGCGCGCTGACGCTGCTTCCCTTCCAGCCGTATGAGCGACTCTCGGAGGTGATGGGTGCGGCGGATGTTCTCATCACACTGCTGGATGCGGAGGCGGGCATCTTCGCGGTTCCATCGAAGACGCTTGCATACCTGTGCGCTGCGCGCGCCATCCTTCTGGCGGCTCCGCCGGAGAATGCCGCAGCGCAGGTGGTTGCACGCGCGCGAGCCGGACTAGCCGTCGGTTCGGAATCGCCGGAGGAGTTTTTACGCGCTGCCGATCAGCTCTTGGCCGATGCATCTCTTTGCCAGCAGTACGGACGCAATGCGCGCGCCTACGCCGAGAGAACATTTCAAATCTCTGCGATTGCCGATCGCTTCTTCGCAGCCATCAGCCATATCTGTCCCGCCAACGCGGAAGTTCACCAGATTGTAAAAGGAAGCTCCTCTTGACACACGACGGCGATCGCTCCATCCCATCCAGCGACATCTTCGGGCAAGCAGCGGTGATCTTTGGCGGCACGGGCTGCATCGGCACGCACACGGCGCAGCATTTTCTTGCGCGCGGACTTTTTGAACGCATCTATCTAGCCGATCTGCATCCGCCACGTCCGCATCGATGGGCGCAGAGTCTGCACGAGAGCCTGCAATCTGGCCGCTTGGTCTACGTGCAACTCGATGTGCGCCAGCCGATTCGAAGCTCACAGCTTCCATCGCGATGCGGAGCCATCTTCAACTTCGCCGCCATCCACCGTGAACCGGGCCATGCGGGGCAGGAGTACTTTAGCACCAACCTGCCCGGCGCCGAGCATGTGTGCGCGTACGCAACTGCATCCAGTGCGCGGCAGCTGCTCTTTACCAGCAGCATTTCTCCGTATGGTTCCAGCAGTGCGCCCAAAGATGAGGACACGCCGCCTGCGCCAGACACGGCCTATGGAGAATCCAAACTCGCCGCCGAAAAAATTCATACGGCCTGGCAGCAGGCAGACCCATCGCGGCGTCTGGTGATTCTGCGCCCAGGCGTGGTCTTCGGCCCGGGAGAAAAAGCCAACATGACACGGCTGGTGCGCAGCCTAGCCAAAGGCTACTTCGTTTACACAGGAAACCAATCCACGCGCAAAGCGGGCATTTACGTGAAGGAACTGTGTTGCGTTATGCAGTACGCACTGGAGAGCCAACTGAAGAATGCATCTCCGCGCCTGCTGTGGAATGTCTCGTATGATCCGCCACCCACAATAGAAGACTACGTGGCTGCCATCTGCGCCGTGCTGGGCCGCACACACAAGCCGCTCTCCATTCCGCGCGGCCTGCTAATGAGCATCGCACACGCCGTCGGCGCAATTTCAGACGTGCTCAGAATTCAGCAGCCGATGCATCCCGTGCGCATGCGCAAGCTCTTCCGCCCCACGCACATCGAGTCCAGACGTCTGCGCGAAGCGGGCTACCATTATCAGTACACGTTGCAACAGGCCTTTGCCGACTGGCGCGCGTATGCTCCAGAAGATTTTCAAAAGTAACCCGACACTGTGACCGTGGCAACGCTGGAGCCGTGCGGAGTTCCCCTTAGGTTGCGCCGACGCGGGGCACGCGCACGCTGATACCGCAGAGAATTTCATAGGCAATCGTTCCAGCCCAGTGGGCATGATCTTCGGCGGAGACATGTACATTTTTTTTCTCTGCATTGGGGCTGGCGGCAGCAGAGGCTGCGGTCTGTTCGCCGATCAACATCACTTCTTCGCTAACAGCCACATCCGCCACAGCGCTCACATCCACAACGGTCAGGTCCATGGAGACACGGCCCAGTATCGGCGCATGCTGGCCGCGCACCAGAACACGTCCCAGGCTGGACAATCCACGGTGAAAGCCATCGGCATAGCCCACCGGCAGTAGAGCCAGTCGCATGGCCTTTTGCGCAACATAGGTCGCGCCGTAGCCGACCGCCGTGCCCCGCTCCACAGTGCGCAGCGCAGCGACGCGCGTCTTCCAGCTCAATACGGGTTGCAACTCGACTGGCAATGGCCGCACCACAGAACCATCTTGTTGTACGAAAGGCAGCGCGTAGCCATAAAGAGCCAAGCCGGGCCGGACGAGAAACTTTGCGCCCAGCGCTCCGGCCAGCGACGCCAGTGCAGGCAATCGATCTTGCGCAAGCAGTGTGGAAGAATTTCCGGCATGCACCCACGCTGGATGTAAACCGGCTGCTTTGACCATCGTCAGCGCCTGTGCAAAGCGCGCTTGCTGCGCATCGTTCTGTGGGCTGTTGAGAATCTCCGGCGAGGCAAAGTGTGTGAACACGCCATCCAGTCGCAGAGCGGAAGCTGCGCGCAGTTGCTCCAACACCTCTGGCAACTCCGCCAGCGCAGCGCCTTGGCGCGTCATGCCGGTGTCGATTTCTAAATGAACGGGAACACTCTGCGCAGTCAGCTTGCGGCGTTCCGCTGCGCGCGCCAGCAGGGCAATGTGCTGCTCGGTCCAAACCGTCGGCGTTAACGCATGTTCGATCAGAGCATCTTCGTCGCCTGGCCAAAATCCGCACAGCACCAAAATATGCGCCTGCGGACAATGTTTGCGCACCAGCAAGCCTTCTTCCACGCTGGTGACGCCAAGCCACTGCGCGCCGGCCTCCACCAGCCACGGAGCGCACAAAGTAACGCCGTGGCCATAGGCATCGGCCTTGACTACGGCCAGCAAATCCGCATGTGGCGCAGCCGCAAATTGCAGTGCGCGATAGTTGGCAGCTAGACGAGAGCGGGAAATCTCCGCCCAGATGGGACGCGTGTGCATAGAAGACGAAACTCTATCTTACAGCGCATGTGGATTAGGCGCAGGATGGCCGCTTGCAGCTTACTGCGCGCGGTCATCGCCTTGGAATGGATTTTCAAAGCGCGTGTATTCGGACAGGTACAGCAGGTGGACGGAACCGGTGGGGCCGTTGCGCTGCTTGGCGATGATGATCTCAGCCTTGCCTTTGCTCTCCGGGTCTTCCTCGCCATTTTCGTCGCGGTTGTAGTAACTATCACGGTGGATGAAGGCAACTAGGTCCGCATCTTGTTCAATCGAGCCGGACTCACGCAGGTCAGAGAGCATGGGCTTCTTGTCGCCGCCACGCTGTTCGCTGGCGCGGCTCAATTGAGAAAGCGCGATCACCGGCACGCGCATCTCCTTGGCCAGAGCCTTCAGTCCGCGCGAGACTGCGGAGACCTCTTGCGTGCGATTCTCATAGCGACGCGCATTCGGGCCGGTGCTGCCGCCCGACATCAACTGCAAATAATCGACAACGATCAGATCCAACTGGCCTTCCTGTTGGCGTAAACGCCGCGCCTTGGCGCGCATCTCCGCCAGGGAAATGCCGGGAGTGTCGTCGATAAAAATGCGTGCCTCCGCCAGCAGACCCAGAGCGCTGACCAGCTTGTCGCGGTCTTCGCGCGTCAAAAAACCCGTCTGAATGTGGCGCATGTTCACAAAGGCCTGCGAAGCCAACATGCGTCGCAGCAGCGCTTCCTTGGACATTTCCAGCGAGAAGATGCCGACCACCTTGCCGCCGCGCACGGCAGCATTCTGCGCAATGTTGATGGCCCAGGCGGTCTTTCCCATCGACGGGCGCGCGGCCAGAATGAACAAGTCCGATGGCTGCAAGCCGCTGGTCATGCGGTCAAACTCCTGATAGAAGGTGGCCAGTCCGGTGACCTCGCGACCTTCCTTGTACAGGTTGTCAATGGAACCGAAGGAGCTGCGAACAATTTCTGGAATGCTGGAGAAACCCTGCGCAATGCCACGCTCTGAAACCTCCAGCAGCGCGGATTCAGTTGCGTTCAGCACTTCGAGCGCGTCCTCGCCCTGATCACTGGCGCGTGCCAGGGCCGTCGAACAGATGCCCATCAACTGCCGTAGCATCGACTTGTCCTTGACGATGCGAACGTAGTCCTCAATGCTGAGGCGGCGGGGCAGGTTTTCCGTCAGGCTGAATAAATACGCGCGATGGCCGATGGACTCTAGTTCACGCCGCCGGTCCAACTCTTCACTGAGTGTGATGATATCCACGGCGCGGCCAGCATCGACCAGCTCGCCCATGCGGGCAAAGATTCTTCGGTGAGAGTCCAGAGAGAAGTCATCCGCGCTGAGACGCTCGGCGGCTTCGCTGTAGGCTGCGTTGTCCAGCAAAATGGCGCCAAGAATCGTACGCTCTGCATCCACGCTGGCAGGCAGGCCACGTTCCAAGGCGAGTTCGGGCGCGGTGGCCATGCTAGCAGTCTAGCGGCTGCCGCTCCTCTGCGCACCCATGCATGCTGTGCAGAAGCTGACGGATGTGTGTATATGGCCTTGGAAAGTGTGGCCTCTTTTGTGGAAAAGCCGGGCAAACATGCGGAGTTGAGTACCCCGCATTATCGTGCCATGCAAGCGCCCTCACGCATGGCCGCTCGTTTCAGCTTCCAAATATCAGCAGAGTCCTTGCCAGCAAAACGTCGCGCGGCCTGGTATATCCAGTACAAGCCATACCAGGCTGCAGCATGGGGCCTCGCAAGGTGCTTGTATAAAAAATAGATTCGATTGCGCGTGCAGTACCGAATGGTGAAGTTCGACATTGTGCCTGTCAATGAATTCACTTTGTGCCAAAGGCGGCTCTGCGGTAGATACCAGATGCGATGCCCGGCATGCCAGGCACGATAGAGAAAATCCACATCATCGCCATAAACGAAATAGCGTGTGTCCATTTCGCCGACATCGGCAAACACTTCTTTACGGATGAGCAGACAACAGGTGGGTGCGTAAGATACGATCCGCTCCGTGTCCCACTGGCCTGCATCGCGCTGCCCATCGCCGTAATGCAGTGCGCGATACCCATAGTGTTTTTGAAAATAACCGCCAGCAGCCCACAGTACATCCGGGCGGTCGAAATAGAACATTTTCGGCGTTGTCATGGCGCAGCCGCGCCGGTCTAGTCCAGCACAAAGCTCCGCAAATAACTCAGCAGGAAAAACAGTATCGTTATTCAGCAGCAGCACGGCGTCACAGCCGTCCGCCAAGGCAGCCCGTATTCCCTGGTTGTTGCCCTCTGCAACGCCAAGGTTCTCCGCATTGGCAACAATGCGAATGCGCGGATCCCCCAGGGACTGCGCCATTTTTACGGATTCGTCCTTGGAGGCGTTGTCGACAACATATAGGATGAAATTCTGAAAACTTTGCCGTGTGATGCTATCGAAGAACTCTGGCAAAACATCCGCGCTATTGTAGGTAACGGTAACGACCCCGACACGCTGAACTTTATCCACCCATCAACCCCTTGGAACGCAGCTCATCTAGAGATCGATCATACCCTGCCGCTTCTGGAGAACTTTCAGCAGCCCATGCGAGAAACTGACGCACGCCATCGGTAAACTTCCATTGGGGCGCATAGCCAAATAGTTTTTGCAACTGCGCCAGATCTGCGGAGCCGTGGCGGATATCTCCCACGCGGAATTCCCCAGTCACCTGCAGTGCAGATGTGCTGTTGAAGAACGCGACAACATGCTGCGCAACCTGCAAGACGCTGGTGCGCTCACCGGAGCCAACATTGACGCTGTGCACGCCTTGCAGCGGCGCGAGTGCCGCACGGCTCGTCGCTTCCACCACGTCTTCGATATAGACAAAATCCCGGCTCTCCAGGCCGTCCTCGAAGATTCGGATCGGACGCTGCAACCGGGCCAGAGTCGAAAAGATTGCCAGAATTCCCGTATAAGGATTTTGCAGCGACTGTCCCGGCCC
>DAHUZD010000257.1 GCA_027306745.1 Acidobacteriaceae bacterium | reverse complement strand
TCTCGCTCATCGTGAACACGGGCATGTGGTTTGAGCGTTTCGTCATCGTTGTCACCAGCCTGTACCGCGACTTTCTACCCTCGTCGTGGGGCACCTATCGCGCCACACGCTGGGATTACATGACGTTTGTGGGAACGCTGGGATTGTTCACCTTCCTGTTCTTCCTGTTCATTCGCTTCGTGCCCATGATCCCGATGTCGGAGATCCGCATGATGCTGCCACAGGCCAAGGTGAAGCATGACAAAGAATTGCCTACGGAGGCAGGTCACTAATGCCGATGCGTGAAGGAATTTACGGTTTGCTGGCGGAGTTTGCCACGCCCACGGAGCTGGTCGCCGCAGCCAAGGCGGCCTATGCCAACGGCTACCGCCGCATGGACTGCTACACGCCTTATCCGCTGGAAGAAGCGGCGGAGGCCATTGGCTTTGACGAGCCGCAGGAGCGTGGTGTGGCCCGCATCTGCCTGCTGGGCGGCCTGCTCGGCGGTTGCGCCATGTTTAGTTTGGAGACGTGGGTCTCGGTCTGGGCCTATCCGCTCAACGTTGCCGGGCGTCCAATGTTTTCCTGGCCGGCGTTTGTGAGTCCGGCGTATGAGTGGACGATTCTCTTTGCCGGACTCTCCGCAGCTTTTGGAATGCTGGCGCTCAATCGCCTGCCCGCGCCCTATCATCCGGTCTTCAACGCGCCCAATTTCCGCGATGGCGCGACGACCGACAAGTTTTTCCTGTGCCTGCAGTCGGATGATCCGAAGTTCTCCACTGCCGAGTCGCGGGCGTTTTTGGAATCGTTCCGGCCGGTTTCGGTCGTGGAGGTCGATCACTAACCCATGCGCATCCGAACCGCATCTTCCGTTCTTCGCGCGACGCTGGCCTCTGCGGCGGTCCTGACGGTAGCCTTGATCTCTGGCTGCCGCCAAGACATGCAGAACCAGCCGAAATTTGTTCCCCAGCGCGGCACTACCTTCTTTCCCAGTGGACGCTCCGTGCGCCCGGAAGTGCTGGGTGCTGTGGCTCGCAATCAGTTTGATGGCGACGAGTATTACAACACCGGCCTGATCGACGGCAAGGAGCAGAATGCCATGCCCTTCCCCGTGACGATGACGGTGCTCGAACGTGGGCAAGAGCGCTATAACATTTACTGCACGCCGTGCCACTCGCGCGTGGGCAATGGGCGCGGCATGATCGTCGAGCGCGGCTACAAGCCGGCGGGCAATTTCCACGATCCTCTGATCGCCGCCAAGCCGCTGAGCCATTACTTCTTCGTAATGACGCACGGTTATGGCTCCATGCCGGATTATTCGGCGCAGATCACAACGCAGGATCGCTGGGCCATTGCCGCCTACATCCGCGCGCTGCAATTGAGCCAGGATGCGCCGCTGGCTGATGTTCCGGCAGGTGCGCAGGTGCAGAAGCTCTCCGAGGTCAGTGAGCAGGCCGGTTTTGCGCCCACTTTTGTGGACGCCTGGTCGCTGCCACAAGTAACCAACGTGCCCAGCGCTGGCGAGATGCAAACGGCTGGCAAGGCCAAGGCATCGGCGCAGCCGGGCAACATGGCAGCCCCGGCCAAGAATTCGGCGAAGGACAGGTAGAAGCATGGAACACGCACACACAGCAAAACATCTGCCTGCGGATTTAAGCGCTCCGGCGCGGGTTTCGCACTGGCGCAACCGGGCGCTGATTGCCGTCGTGGTTTTTGCCGCGCTGGCCGCAGCCGTCTACTTTGTAAATCCCAACGCGCTGGCTTTGGACTATGTGCTGCGCGGCTGGTTGATGGGCATGATCGTCTGCTTCAGCTTCGCTGTGGGCGGCCTGGCGCTGTTGATGGTCCAGCACGTCTCGGGCGGCAAATGGGGCCTGCTGCTGCGCCGTCCGCTGGAGGCGATGAGCCGCACGCTGCCCCTGGTCTTCCTCATGTTCTTGCCCGTGGCCATCTTCGCCAAGCGCCTGTATTTGTGGGCGCGCATCACGAATCCAGAAGAGGCGCTGCGTGCCGGGCTGATCAACGGCTTTCAAGCCCACTGCATCGCCTACAAGCGCCCATATCTGAACGTGCAGGGCTTCTGGGAACGCGGCATCGCCTACTTTGCTATCTGGGGCCTGTTGGCTTACTTTCTGAATCGCTGGTCGTTGCAGCGGGACAGCGACACCCAGCACGGCAGTTGGTTCTGGCAGAAGCGATTTGAAAATCTCAGCGGCTTTGGCCTGCTGGTCTACTCGCTCACTCTGACCGGCGCCTCGATTGATTGGGTCATGTCGCTCGATCCTACCTGGTACTCCTCGGTCTACGGTTTGCTCTTCCTAGTCGCGCAGGGTTATGCCGCGTTGGCCATGGTGATTTTGATTACGATGGCCCTCTCGCAGGACGAGCCAATCAAGAGCATCTTCCGCACCACCGAGCAGCACGATATGGGCAAGCTCTGCTTCGCCTTTGTCATGTTGAATATTTACATCGCCTTTTCGCAGTACCTCATCATCTGGTCGGGTAACCTGCCAGAGGAGATTCGCTGGTATATGGATCGCATCACAGGCGGCTGGGGCTACGTGATTGGCTTGGATTTCGCCTTCCACTGGCTGCTGCCGTTTACGCTACTGCTGTCGCGCCGCATCAAGCGCAACAAGTCGCAACTGGCTGCCGTCTGCTGCATCATGCTCTTCGCCCGCTTCCTGGACAGCTTCTGGCTGATTGCGCCGAACTTTGCTGACATTCATCACAACTTCCACTTCACGGCGGATCTGTTGCAGTACGTCTTTGTGCCAGCGGCCATGGTCGCCCTCTGGGTTGCCTATGTGGCCATGCAGTTGCACACGCGTCCTGTTGTCGCCGTCAATGACCCGCATCTGCCGGAGATTTTGGAGCCTGAACATGCCCACGCATGATCCATCCCACAACCACGGCAAGGGGCCGGGCTATGAGACCACCGACGCCAACATTGGCGGTGTGGTGGCCTTCTTGGCCGTCCTGGTCGCATCGCTGGCCGTCTTCTTCGTTGTCTGCTTCGGTATCGGCAAGCTCATCAATGAGGCGCTCATCCGCCACGATGGCCCTGAGAGCCGCTGGAATCAGCAAGCTGGCATCACGCAGGAGAACATGGCCTCCAACCCGGCGATTGAGCAGCAGCAGTTGCGCGACCTGGTCTCAAAATTCCCCACGCCGCGTCTGCAAACCGATGACGGCAACAACGACGTAATCGCCCTGCACGCACGCGAGGATTTGCTGCTCGACCACTACACCTGGGCCGATGAGCAGAAGCAGACCGTGCGCATTCCGATTGAGCGCGCCATGCAGATTCTGGCTGCGCAAGGGTTGCCCGTGGAGACGGCCGGCAAAACAGCCGAGCCGTCCATGGCTGGCGATGCTTCGATGGCCGTGGCCACGCCGCTCACCGATGGGTTCGCCCGCACGGGACCGGAGTTGCAGCAAATGGCCGAGCGCCAGCAGCGGCTGGGCTTGGAAACCGAAAGCAAGACCGCGCAGTAAGTGGTAGGGACAGGATCACCCGTTGCGTAAAATGAAAGAAGCGCGTAACGGGTGCAAAACATAATTTTTTTCTGTGTAAGTTGCGTCACAGACAAAACACAGAAACGGCAGTAGAGCAGCACAAGAAGGTTGTAGCGATGCAGGGCAGCACAACAACACCGGCGGGCGCGGCAGACAGACGCAAATCGGTCAGCACGGCCAGCGTGGGGTTTCAGCGCAAGGCTGTGTGGGTGCTGGCAGGGCTGTTGGCCATGGCTGTTCTTCCCGCGGTGGCGCAGGTGGCGCCGATTGGCGAAAAAAGCATGGGCGAGCCAAGCAATCAGTTGCCGCAGGTGCTCAGGAAGGCCACCATCGAGCAACACTTGGGAGCCAGCCTGCCGCTGACGGCCATCTTCCGCGACGAGACCGGCCAGAGCGTTGCCCTCGGCAGCTACTTTGTCAGTAAGCCCGCGGTGCTGGCGCTGGTGTACTATCGCTGCCCGCTGTTGTGTTCGGAGGAGTTGAACGGCATGGTGGGCGCGCTGGAGATGCTGCCCCAGAGGCCGGGCAAAGATTTTAACGTGATTGTGGCCAGCATTGATCCCAGCGAGGGGCCGGAGCTGGCGGCGCAGCAAAAGGCGCTGTACCTCAAGCGCTATGGCAGGCCAGAGACGGCAGACGGCTGGCATTTTTTGACCGGAGATGCCGCTTCAGTCCAGGTGCTGACCCAGGCCGTTGGCTACGGGTATGTGCGTGTGCCGGGACCGGATGGAAGGATGACGGAGTTTGCGCATACCAGCGCGATTGCCATCATCACGGCGCA
>DAHUZD010000252.1 GCA_027306745.1 Acidobacteriaceae bacterium | reverse complement strand
GCAGATGGCCAGGGCGTCAACGTGCTCACCAGCGAGGCTGTGGCCGACTTTGGCGGCGGCGCGACGTTTTACTCCACGCTGGTGGAGGTGCGCCGGGCCGGGGAATTGACCCCGGGATAGGTTGCCGGTTGGGAAGCGGCGGCTCTGTCCCGTATAATCATCTTTTCCGAAGGAATCGATTTTCGCAGTGAGGGTGTGCTTATTTTTTCCGTCAGCGTAGGGAGCGTCTGTGCCCCGAATCCAACCTCTACGACCGTGCGTTCCATGGCGTGCAAAGCGGCCCGTTCGCTGGCCCTGATGCTTGTCGTGCTGGGCGCGGCCTGCGCTCTGTGGGCGCAGTCGAGCACCGTCAGCGAAATCCGCGTCATCGGCAACCGGCGCATTCCCAAGGAAACCATCCTTGCGCGCATGTTTACCAAGGTCGGCGATGCCTATGATCCGCAGACGGTGGAGCGTGACTTCAATTCGCTTTGGAACACGGGCTATTTTGAAAATGTGCAGATTGACCGGCAGGAGTCGCCCAAGGGCATCATTCTGACGGTGATTGTGCGCGAGCGGCCAACGATCCGCGAGATCAACTACAAAGGGCTGAATGCCGTCTCGCAGTCGGACGTTCTTGACCGCTTCAAAAAAGAAAAAGTCGGCCTCAGCGTTGAAAGCCAATATGATCCAACGAAGATCAAGCGGGCTGAGACGGTGCTCAAGCAACTGTTGGCCGAACACGGCCACCAGTTTGCCACCATCCGCACAGACGTGAAGACGATTCCGCCCGCGTCCGTCTCCGTAAACTTCAACATCAAAGAAGGTCCGACGGTCAAAGTGGGCCATATCCGCTTTGAAGGCAATCAGCATGTCTCCAAGCGCGTGCTGCGCAATGCCATGGTGAACCTGAAACCGATCGGCATTCCCGATTCTTTGATCTTGGAGAATCTGTTTGCGCGCACCTACGACGAGGCCAAGCTGGAGGAAGACACGGAGCGCGTGCGTCAGGCGATGCGCGACCGCGGATACTTCAAGGCCAGTGTCGACCAGCCAGAAACACACATTCGCAACCAGGGCGGTATCTCCATTTTCACGTTGCGTCCGCGCAAGGGGAAAGTGATGGACATTACCCTGCCGATCGAAGAGGGTGACCGGTACCGGCTGGGCAGCATCACCTTCACCGGCAACAAGGCCGTCACCAATACCAAGGCGCTGCGCTCGCTCTTCAAGCTGAAGGACGGGCAGCTTTTTGACGCCACGCTGGTCGGCAAGGGCTTGGAGAATCTGCGCAAGGCTTACGGCACGCTGGGCTACATCAACTTCACGGCCGTGCCCACGCCAACGGTCGATGAGGCCAAGAAGCTGGTTTCGCTCAGCATCGACATTGATGAAGGCAAGCCGTATTACATCTCCCGCATTGAGTTCCGCGGTAACACCATTACGCGCGACCGGGTCATTCGCCGCGAACTGCTGGTGGAAGAAGGCCAGGTTTACAACAGCCGCCTGTGGGATTTGAGCTTGCTGCGCCTCAACCAGCTCAACTACTTCAACCCGCTGAAGGCAGACCAGGATTCCGAGACGCATCAGGATGCGGACAATGGCACAGTCGATCTTCTGTTGAAAGTCCACGAGAAGGGCAAGAACAGCATTGGCCTGAACGGAGGCTTCAGCGGTTTGTCGGGTGCATTTTTGGGTGCGAACTACCAGACAAACAACTTTCTTGGCTTGGGCGAGACGTTGAGTGTGCAGGCGGCCATTGGAGATCTGCAACGCAACATGACACTGGGCTTTACGGAGCCGTATGTGGGCAATCGTCCGCTCAGCCTGGGCTTCCAGTATGTTCGCCAGAAGACGGACTACAACTCCACCAAGAGCTATCGTCCGCTGGATACCGGCAACGCCAATTTCGCGGCTGCACAGGCGTCGACGATCCAGAATTTCAACCAGTCCACTTCGGGCATTACGGTCTCAGCGGGATATCCCATCCGACGCACATTCAAGCGCGTCGGCGCCACCTATTCCTGGAACCGGTCTGGCATTCAGTCATTCAGCGCTGCAACCAGCAACCTCTTCCAGATTTTGAACTTCCGCCATGGAACGACCGGGCAAAGCGCGCTGAATGGCATCATCACCAGCCAGCTATCGCTCAGCTACAGCTATGACACGATCGGAGACCCCTATCGTCCGCGCACCGGCCAGAGCCTGACCTTTGTCGTGCAAGGGTCTGGATTGGGCGGCAACGTCAGCTCCATCAACCCGACGTTGGAATACAAATTTTTCAAGCCCATTCGCTGGTTCCACTTCAATCCTGAGGGCCGCGACGTCTTCGGATATCGCTTGCAGGCCTCCTACATTCAGGGCATCGCAGGCTTGGTGGCTCCGCCGTTTAACCGCTTCTTCTCTGGTGGCGAGAACGACCTGCGCGGCTTTGACGTCCGCTCGGCCACGCCGTATGCCTTTATCCCGACCAAAGTGCTGTTCAATCTAATGAACGCCGATGGCAGCACGGTGCCCAAGGATCCAACCAATCCCAGCTTGGGAGCCGTGCAGATTCCACTGCCGGTGTATGCGCTCTCCCCCATTGGTGGAGATACGCAGATCACCAGCAATATGGAATACCGCATCCCCATCGCGGGGCCGGTCACCTTTGCTTTCTACGTGGACACCGGCTTAAACATGGCGCTGAACCACAGCCAATTGCAAGAAAATCCGCAGTTGGATTCCGTGTTGAACAGTGGACTGTATGGATGCCCCGTCTACACCAATGGCTCTTGCCAGGGCGGTGTGCCGTTCACCTTCCCCAACCGCATGGGAGCTGTGCCGGGCACCAATATCATTCCGCGCACCTCTGTGGGCCCCTACATCTCGATGCTGGCGCCGATCATCAATGCGCCGATCGAAATCTACTTTGCATTCAACCCCAACCGCTTGCACCAAGATCAAGGGCGGCAGATTCTATTTAACCGCAGCATGTTCCCCAAGGGCGGCGCTGGCGACTTTACCTACCAGCAGGCGCTGGCGTACTACGGTTCGGACTACTTTATTTGGGAGCCGCGCAAGACGTTTCGTGTCACCATCAGCACATCGTTCTAACGGGCTGAAGTTGACCGGGGCGGAAGACGGATTTGGAGGGGCATCGCCGCAGAAAATGCCCGTTTGACGGGCACAGGGCGCGCCCCTATAATTCGAAGAGTTTCAGCAGACCCATCAAGCTGGAGTGGAAGACTCCAGATGGTATGCGAAGGGATCTTGGCACACGGCCCATGTCCCATGCAGCGCAGAGCGCCGTTTCCCGCCAGTGTGCGGAATTCACATTGCAATTCATTTAAGGAGTTTTACGTTCATCATGAAGCCTTCGTTTCGAGTTCTTTCCGTGCTGGCTGCAACCCTGACCGCGGGCGCGTCTTTGTGCATCGCGCAAGCAGCCTCTCCCTCCATTCCATCGGCCCCGGCCCCTGCAGGCGCGGAAAAGATTGGCATCGTTGCTTTCCAGCCCGCCATCGCCCAGACCAAGGAAGGGCAAAAAGCTTTGCAAGATTTGCAGACCAAGTTTGCTCCCAAGCAGGCGGAGCTGAAGGCGCAGAGCGCAGCCATTGACACGCTCAAGAAGCAATTGCAGGACGCAGGCGCCAAGCTCACCGCTGCCGAGCGCGCCAGCAAGGTGAAGTCGATCGACGAGAAGGAAAAGGCTTTGCAGCAGGCCGCCGAGCAGGCCCAGGGCGAGTTCCAGCAGGCCATCGCCGGTTCCTTCCAGGGCATCGCGCGCAAGTTTGACGCCGTGCTGCAGGACTACTGCAAGAAGAATGGCTATAGCCTGGTTTTGGATGCCAGCTCTCAGCAGAGCAATGTGGTCTATGCCACGCGCGCTGCCGACATCACACGCGAAGTCATCGCTGCCTATGACCAGCAGGAAGCCGCAGCTGCCTCCAAGCCAGCCGCGACCCCAGCTCCGGCAGCCGGCGCAGCCAAGTAGTCGATTTGTAGTTCCAACCAGACAAGCCCAAGACGGCAGAGACGCAGCCTTTGCGCCTTGCCGTTTTGGGCTTTTTGCTGGGTGCGATGGATACCAATTTGGCCTAGTCCTGCAGAGGCTGTTTCTGTGGAAAAACCTGTGGAAGGTATTACCGGGCGGGGATTTTCCAGCCAGTTTTGAACCGGAGATGCAGCAGTCCAGAAATCAGAATCAATTTAAGTTCAATAAAGTAATGGTCTTATCTAGATAAAAACGCGGTGAAAATTTTGTATTCCCAGTGCGGTAACTTATCCGGTACACTGGCGGGTTTCCACAGTCAAGCTTTGCGGGCGCGTGAATCGCTCAATCTTCTCCGATGCGCAACACGGCTAAAAACGCCTCTTGTGGAATGTCCACTTTCCCGATGCGTTTCATGCGCTTTTTCCCCTCTTTTTGCTTTTCCAGCAGCTTGCGTTTCCGGGAAATATCGCCGCCATAGCACTTGGCGATGACATTCTTGCGCAGGGCCGAGACGGTCTCG
>DAHUZD010000247.1 GCA_027306745.1 Acidobacteriaceae bacterium | reverse complement strand
CCATCATCAGATGGCAATCCAGCGGCAGCAGCGTGGCCTTGCGCAGCGAGCGCACCACCGGCGGGCCGAGCGTAATGTTGGGCACGAAATGGCCGTCCAGCACATCCACATGGATGACGGGGCCACCGCCTCGCTCCGCCGCCTGCACCGCGTCGGCCAGGCGGGCAAAGTCAGCGGACAAAATTGAGGGTGCGAGTTCGACCACGGCCGTCCTTTCTGCGTATGCTTCCCCAGTCTATCAGCGGGAGTGCCCTTGGCGCAGGCGCGATCAGGGCTGGTGCGAGGCCGGGCAAGGCGAGGACGTATTTATCTGCCAAAAGTCGACGGAGCGGGCTGCCGGAGCCGCCAGCGCGCGGCAGGAAAACAACACGTAGCTCGGTGGTGAGGAGAAGGGATTGGCCACATCGCTGCCGGGAATGCGTGCTGCCACAGGGTAATGCTGCCGCCAGTCTGCGGGCATCCACGGCGCTGCGGCCAGTTCTTGATCCGGCGGGCGATCGAGCAGGATGGCGTCACTGGTTTCAGCGTCCACGGCATGATGAATCTGCGCCAGCAGCGGTACGTTGACGCTGGTGAGGCCCGGACGCAGCGCGTCGTGAAGACTCGCTTCATCGGCGAGTGCGGATTTGCCTGCGAGCGCGGCTTCATAGGGATGAGCAGGCAGGTAGACATCGCCGGGGAAGAGCCGCAGCCAATCGAGGAACAATTGTTGGCCGGTGAGGGTCGGCGGCAACGGTGCGGTAAGCTTGGGCGAATAGTATTGGCTGCCCAGTTGTGCGCAGGCGGCCAGCAGCAGCACGATGGTTCCCGCTTGCGCGATGGGTGTGTGCAGGCCGCGCAGCCAGCGAAGCAAGCGATCGAGCGCGATGCCAAAGGCCACGGCCAGTAACGCATACAGCGGCATGGATGTGTTTGCGGTGGCGCCTGCATGGGCGGAGAGAAACCAGCAGAGCGCCAGCATAGCTCCGCCGGTGAGGCAGTACAGGCGGGCTGCAGGGATGCAACTGTTGATGCTTGTCAACAGCAAGGCAGCGGCAACCACTGCCAGCGCGATGCCGAACGGGGCCAGAAGAGCCGTGGAAAGAAAGAACGCAGCGGCATGCAGGCGCAGGTCAGAGTTGGCTCCCGGCACGGTGAAGATGTAGTACACATACCAGCCATGAGTGGAGTGATTGAGCCAGACCGTGCTGATGAGCGCACCAGCCAGAAAGATGCCCACGCCCGCCAGCGCCCGGCGCGGACGCCTCCAGTCGTGCAGCAAGGCCAGCACGGCTACAGGCGCGATGGTTTGCTTGGCCAACAGGGCCAGCACCCAGAACAAGGCCGCCAGTGCCGGATGCAATTTGCGCGTGGCCAGCAGGGCCAGCAGCACCAAAAAGACATAGAGCGAATCCACGCGGCCCAGATCAAACCAGTGCTCCGTGACGGGATAGGCCGCTGCGTACAGGCCCGCACCGGCCAGTGCAGCCCAGGCGCTGCGCGTTTCCACCTGCACCAGTGCGAAGATGGCGGCAAAGCAGCCGAGCGTGCTGAGAATGGAAACCACTCGCAACGCGATGAGGCCGTGGCCGACGACGCCCAGCAAATGGGTCATCCACGCCGAAACCCAGAAATACGCGGGCGAGTACATGTAGGGAATAAAGCTGAAATCTGGCCGGGCGTAGAGCGGCAGCCTGTGGGCCAAGTGCGCCACAGCCACGGCCATTGCGCCTTCCAGTTGCTCCAGCGGAAACGGATCGCCCACTCTGCGCATCGCTGCCGCGAAGAATAGCAGGATCAACCCGGCTGCCAGCAGGCTGACGCATCGTGCCAACGGCCGCTCCGCGCGCTGCATCCAGTCTTGGGCCAGATTTGTTTTCTGCACAGTTTCCATGCTGCTCCGGTTTGGTTCCTTTGGCGGTTGGGCGTGAGGCGTCCGCATCAGTATCCCACGATCCCACGGCGCGGGGCTTAGTCTGCGGGAATCTCAGCGCCGCTGGCCAGAACGCGCATCGC
>DAHUZD010000232.1 GCA_027306745.1 Acidobacteriaceae bacterium | reverse complement strand
TGAACGTCCCATACGCACCTGAGCCTTTGGCATGCACAGTTCGCTCCGGTATGCGCTCGCGGTTTTGATGCGCCAGCTTTTCGATTAACTGGTAATCCTGCATCAGCACCGGCCCGCGCGGGCCTGCGGTCAGGGAATTCTGGTTGTCCGCCACGGGCGCGCCTGATTCCGTGGTCAACTGCGGTGCTTTTTTCTCGTCTGCCATCTGCAATCCTCACCTCTGGCTGAATTTCTGCTATGTGAGCAAGCTAGCAGATACGATCTAATAAATAAATTCGATTATTTCTATAATACTCATCGTTATTTTCTATAATATAAAAATCCAGACAGGAGCACACATCATGCCGGTCGGCACGCTCTCATTGCGGGATTTGGAATATGCGCTGGCCGTGGCTCGCCAGCGCCATTTTGGCAAGGCTGCCGATGCCTGCCACGTCAGCCAGCCAACGCTGAGCGGGCAAATTCACAAGCTGGAAGAGCAGCTTGGCATGGCGATCTTTGAGCGCAGCACGCGCCGCGTGGCCGCATCCGTGCGTGGAGAAACCATTCTGCAACAGGCGGAAGTGGTGCTGGCAGAGGCGCAGCGCCTGCTCGACATGGCCAAGCATTTGTCAGTGCCCATGTCTGGCATTCTGCGTCTGGGCGCGATTGCAACGCTGGGACCGTATTACTTCCCGCATCTTTTACACGCCACACACAAGGCGTATCCATCGCTCGCCCTGCGCCTGACGGAGGGAACGACTGCCGAGCTGATCCAGTCGCTGCGCCGCGGTGAGTTGGATTGCATTTTGGCCGCTCTGCCAGTCAACCTGAGTGGCCTGGCCATGCAGACTGTTTTTTTCGAGCCATTTTTTCTCGTTGCGCCTGTTCAACATCCTTTGGCACACCGCGTAGCTCCTACCTTGGCCAGCATACGTACGCGAGAACTGCTGCTGCTGGAGGAGGGCCATTGCCTGCGGGATCAAACCTTGCAACTCTGCCGTGGCAATAGTTCGTCCGTCCAGCGCCACGCCACGGGATTGGAAACACTCTGGCACATGATCGCCGCGGGCGAAGGCTACTCTTTGCTGCCGGCACTCTCCGTGGTGAAGCGCGCAACGCTCGGCATGGTTGCTGTGCGGCCCCTGCTGGAATCCGATGCCGGGCGGATGATTACTTTGATCTGGCGCAACCGGGATCCACGCTCCCGCGAGTTTGCGCAATATGCTCGCTTTCTGCAAAGCAAAGCGCCTGCGGGCGTATTGGCAGAGGCTACCCTGCCCACGGCGAGACCACGGCTGACTCCGAAAAGTGAGGCCCTCCACGCACAGAGGCAGAAGCGGAAGGATTCACGCGTTGGCTAAGGCTTCTTGCCACCCCAGTTGAAGTAGTGGCCCAGAATCATTTTGACGATCAGGTGGTCTGTGCCAGCGGTAGCGCCCCAGCCCGCGCCCACGTTGACCTCCCACTTGGGCGAGACAAAGAGATTGATGACTGGGAAAAATTGCTGCTGCTGATTGTGCATTGAGTCGAACTCACCGAACTGGCCGTAGTATCCGTAATACTCCAAGCCCACGTTGTAGTACTTGTTGGGCTGGAAGGTCACCGTGGCGGCCGGCCCGAAAGTCAACCCGCCGGGAGAGACGTCGCGGTAGTAGAGGTCGCGCTGCTGCGCATTCTCGCCCGCTGGCGGTGACACCGGATGGATACCCCAATCCATCGTCGTATTCACCGACCAATACC
>DAHUZD010000100.1 GCA_027306745.1 Acidobacteriaceae bacterium | reverse complement strand
CATTTTTGGTACGTGTGCAGCCGCGCGCGCGGCGCACGGCAGTGCTGGGTGCGATGGGAGAGGCGCTGCGCATCGCACTGCAAGCCCCACCCGTGGAAGGTCGAGCCAACGAGGCGTTGATTCTTTTTCTGGCGGAGATGTTTTCTATCCCACGCAGTGCGGTCACACTGGCCAGCGGAGAACATGGACGCAACAAGCGCGTGGTGATTTCCGGACGCACGGCGGAGCAGGTGCTAGCCGTGCTGCAATCGCTATCCATATAAGATGAGCGCATGACCTGCTTGTATGCCGGAGTGCTGGCCGCAGTGGTGCTGGTGCTGCTGGCGGTTTCTTTGGCGCGGATGCATACGGTGCGGACGCGCGCGGATTATCTGCTGGCCGGGCGTTCGCTGCCGACGGGTGTGCTGATCTTTACACTGCTCAGCTCCTGGATTGGCGCCGGATCGCTGTTTGCCGGAGCGGAAAATGCGTACATCAACGGTTTTTCTGCACTGTGGCTTTCCGCGGGCGGATGGGCGGGCCTGGGACTGATCTACGTGCTGGCTCCGCGCGCACGCCGCTTTGCGCAGTTCACGATTCCCGACCTGCTGGAGGCGCGCTACAACCAGACGGCGCGATTGTTGGGCGTGGTGGCGATTTTGTTTGCCTACACGGGCATCGCCAGCTATCAACTACGCGGCGGCGGCGACATTCTGCATTTAATTTTTCCCGACACAGTAAGCAGCACACAGGGCATGGTGCTGGTGGCGGTCTTTGTAGTCGTGTTCACCGCGCTGGCTGGCATGTCCTCGGTCGCGTACATGGATGTAGCCATCGGGCTGCTGGTGACAGGCATCTGCATTGTGGCCACGCCCATGCTGCTGCATCGCGCCGGAGGATGGGCGGGATTGCACCGGACGCTGCCCGCCTCGCATTTCCAGGCGCTCGGCTCCATCACCTGGGTGCGCGCGATGGAGTTTTTTCTGCCCACGCTGCTGCTGTTGCTGGGCAATCAATCGATGTATCAGAAATTCTTTTCTGCCCAGTCGGAGAATGCCGCGCGGCAGGCGGTGGTGGGTTGGGTGCTGGGCACCATTTTTCTGGAGACGGTGATTGTAGCTATTGCCGTGATCGGCTCGGCGCTGTATCCAACGGGCGAGGCGCGGCAGAATCCGCGCGAAATCATCGCCTACACCGCGCGGCATGGATTGCCTGCGGTGCTGGGTGCGCTGCTGCTGGGCGCGGTCTTTGCCAAGGTGATTTCGACGGCGAACAATTATCTATTTTCTCCGGCGACGAATCTGGTGAATGATGTGTACCTGCGCTATCTCAATCCGCAGGCGAGCCACAAGAGCGTAGTGCTGGTTTCGCGTGCGGTGATTGTGGCGCTGGGCGTGTGGACGTTGATGCAGGCGGCGTATACGCAGTCGATTTTGGAGAAGTCGCTGTATGCATACACGGTGTATTCCGCAGCGCTGACACCGGTGATTCTGGCGGCCTTCTTCTCCAAGCGGGCGACGGCAGCGGGTGCGGTGAGTGCGATTGCCGCAGGCACACTGGTGACGGTTTTTTGGGATGCGGAGTTTGTGCATCGGCATCTGCCTGCTGTTTTGGCGCAGCGTGAGGCGCTGTTTCCGGCGTTGCTGGCGGCGGTGTTGTGTCTGGTTGGGGTGAGCGCGTTCACAGAACGGCCCAGCGCGAAGCAGTTAGCTGCGCTGCGCGGCGGATCGGGCGTGGGTGAGGGGTGAGGCCGCAGATTCTCCGACTCGAGCTTGCCCACTTGGAATGACAAAGGTGTGAGTGGTGCGATTCTTTTCGCTGTCCGACGAGTCATTCTGAGCGCAGCGAAGAATCCAGAAGATATTGGCGCGATGCATGTGGCTGGAATTCTCTGCATTCTTCGTCGCTACGCTTCTCAGAATGACTGCGTTTTCTGGGGTGTGCGCGACGATAAAATCCAGAAATCTTATCGCTGCAACGGGTCAACCGGCGCGTGAATGTCTGTGACACGGATGGAGCGGGCGAGTGTGGGGTGCGTTTTCGCCAGTGCCTGGTACATTTCCCAAGCCACGCGGCGGTAGGAGATGTGTCCTTGTGGAGCGCTGCGCAATTCGGCGATGTAGGCGGCTTCGGCAAAGTCCATTTTGAAGAGAGCGCGGCAGCGCGTGCCTAGAGGCAACAGATATTGCGCGGTGGCGTTGGCTTCTGGAATGGATGCCTGCGCAAGTTGGCTGACGGCTGCGTGCGCGGCTTGCATGGCAGAGGCGTACTCTGCCAGCGCCGCGGCGGGCAGGGCCACGTCGGGCAGCATCTCTGGTGTGTCGAAGCCGTGTGCACTGGTGAAGGATTGCACGGTTTGGATGCAGCGCCGGTGGCGGTGCATGTCGCGGAAGCCGCCGATGTCCATGCAAACATCAAAGCGCAGCGCAGCCCCGGCGGCGAAGGCGCGCAGCATCTCATCATGGCGTCCGCGATAGCGTGTGCCCAGTTCGAGCAACTCCGCCCGTCGAGCGCCGCTCAACGCGGCCACATGCTGGTGAATTTGACGATAGGAATGGTGCGATGCGCCGTAGAGCAGCGTGGCTACGATGTCGATTTCCAACGATTCTGCGTGGCTGCCTGTGTTCTCGACGAGATCGACGAGTGGTGCGGGTTCAATGGCGACGCCTGCGAGCAATTCGCTGGCAGCCTGCGCCATGGCGGTCTGTGTTTGCTGGGCATACTCGATGGGTGCCGCGTATTTGACCAGCGTGGGCGCGGTCTTCACTTCACGCAGCAGCAGCGCGGCAGCCTCTTCGCCGAGCGCCGGGTCGAGGGCGGCGATCTTGGCGTGCAGAGCTTCGAGCGCGGAGTGTTGCACGTTCCAAGCTGGATTGGCCGCAGCCTCGCGCAGGCGCGTGCCCAGAGTGCGCACCTCGGCATGAGAGTGCGAGAGCAGGCGCGAGACCTGCGTTTCCAACGTGCGCGCGTTGACGATCTGTCCGAGTGAGGTGTTGGTGGCCAGCGGCAGCAGATAGCGGGCAACGTCAAAGGCGCGTGCACGCAGCGTGCGCTGGTAGGCCTCGGGCTGCATCTCCGCAGGGCAGGCGATGCGCTGCGTCAACTCATCGAGAACCCGCTGGGAGAATTTTTCATACACAGCGAAGAGCGTTTCGACGGTTTGCGTGTAGAGGTGTTGCGCGTCCGCGTTGCCGGAAAAGTCTGGCATGAACCAACCGCTCTTGCGGAAATTTTGATAGCGCGTGGATCGCTCCTGCCCATCCCAGCGCTGTTCATCGACAAGCACAATGGCCGCCAGCAGCGAGAGTCGCTCGACGGCGAAGGCAATGTGGGCCAAGTCGGCGATGGAGCGGTGGCCGTATTGGAAGTAGAAGGTGTTCAGGAACTGTTCGGCGCGCTGGCTGTTCAACTCGCGCAGGGACTCGCGCATAGACAGCGAGGAGCGCGAGTACTTGGCCATGGCGTAGGCGAGCACCTCGGGATCGGCCCCATGGACGGCATAAACATCCGTGGCGCTGGCGGTTTGCGTGGAGGCGGTGGGGCTGGGTGCGGCGTTTTGTGCGGTGGGCATCGCTGGCTCGCTGGCGGTTGGGATGGATTCAGGGTACCGCATCGGCGCAATGGGCGAAGTGGAAAATTTGTGGCGCGGAATTAGAGGATCCAGCCGCCGCCGGTAACCTCATCGCCGCTGTAAAAGACGGCGGCCTGGCCGGGAGTGATGGCGCGCTGCGGTTCGTCGAACGTGGCCAGAACTTCGTTGGGATTTTCTGTGGGGGCCAGCGTGGCCCAGGCGGGTTCATGGCGATGGCGAATTTTGATCTGCACGCGTATGGGCGCGTCGAGCTGCGCGATGGCAATCCAGTTGACCCGGCCAGCGCGCAACGTAGTGGCGGCCAAATTCTCATGGCTGCCGACGACGACCTTGCGTTCTGCGCCGTTGATCTGGATGACGTAGAGCGGTGTGCCTGCGGCCACGCCCAAGCCCTTGCGCTGGCCGACGGTGAAGTTGTGGATGCCGTCATGATGGCCCAGCACGGTGCCGTCGGTGGTGACCAGTTCGCCGCTGGTGTCGGGCAGGCGCTCGTTTTGCTCGGCAAGGTAGGCATCCAAAAAAAGCTTGTAGTCGCCGCCGGGGATGAAGCAGATTTCCTGCGAGTCGGGCTTTTGCGCCAGTGCGAGGTGATGCTCTTCGGCCAAGGCGCGCACCTGCGGTTTGGTGTGGCTGCCGAGGGGAAAGAGCGTGCGGCTGAGTTGCTCCTGCGTCAGGCCGAAGAGGAAATAGGTCTGATCCTTGCTGGCATCGGCGGGGCGCTTCAAAATCCAGCGGCCGCGCGCAGGGTCATATTCATTGCGGGCGTAATGACCGGTGGCGATGCGCTCGGCGCCGATCTGGCGCGCGGTGACAAGCAACTGATCAAACTTGAGGTGGTTGTTGCAGAGCGTGCAGGGCACGGGCGTGCGACCGCTGAGGTACTCGCTGACGAAGGGGCGGATGACATCCTGCTCGAAGCGCTCCTGCTGGTTGACGACGTAGTAAGGGATGCCGAGTTGTTCGGCTACGCGGCGCGCGTCGTAGACATCGTCAAGTGAGCAGCAGCGGCCTTCGGTGGTCTCTGGCATGCCTGGCTGTCCGGCCAGGCGGCGCTGGTTCCACAGTTGCAGCGTGAGGCCGACGAGGTTGTAGCCCTCTGCGCGCAACAGTGCGGCGACGGTGGAAGAGTCCACTCCGCCAGACATGGCGACCGCGATGGTTTCCTGCGTGGGCATGGGTTCCTTTACGAAGCTGCGGCCACAATGGGCCGAGGCTTTTGATAGACCGGAGAAAGTTCGCGCAGATGCGCCACGGCCTGCGGCACCAGTTGAATGGCCGCATCCACATCCTGCTCCGTGGTGAGCTTGGAGAGGCTGAAGCGCAGGCTGGCGCGGGCGCGGGCTGCGGGAATCCCCATGGCGGTGAGTACGTGCGAAGGCTCGCTGGCCCCGGAGGCGCAGGCCGAGCCACCGGAGACGGCCAGTCCCTTGAGGTCCAGCGCGATGACCAACGCTTCACCCTCCAGATGATCGAACCAGAGATTGGTGGTGTTGGGCACGCGCGCGACCGTTCCGCTATGGACCCCAGCCTGATCGACGCGTGCGAGAAGTTCTCGCTCCAGCCGGTCGCGCAGCGCGGAGATGCGCGCGATGGAGCCATCGGTGAGTCCGGCGCGGGCGATCTCCGCAGCCTTCCCCAGGCCGACGATGCTGGCGACATTTTCCGTGCCTGCGCGGCGCTGGCGCTCGTGCGTGCCGCCGAAGAAGATCGGCTCAATCTTGACATCCTTGCGTACAAAGAGCACGCCGATACCTTGTGGCGCGTGGATTTTGTGGCCGGAAAAAGAGAGCAAGTGACAGCCGAGCGCGGCCACGTCCAAAGGCAGCTTGCTGGCGGCCTGCACGGCGTCGGTGTGCAACAGCGCGCCCGCTTCGGCGGCGATTTTGGCTATGGCCTCGACCGGCTGAATGGCCCCGGTTTCGTTGTTGGCCAGCATGACGCTGA
>DAHUZD010000218.1 GCA_027306745.1 Acidobacteriaceae bacterium | reverse complement strand
CCGGCAGATTTTTTTGCAGGCTGGCAATGCTGGCCTGCACCTGCTGCTCTGTAATGGCCGTGGCTACCGGCTGCAGGGCGCGCTCGCGGTCAATCAATGCACGATCAATTAACCGGCTCAGCGCGCTTGCAGGCATATCGTCCTGCGGAGCTGTGCTGCCAGACTCCATCTGCGTAAAGCGGATCTCGTCTTCCACATCGCTCTGCAAAATGGCTTGTTCACCCACCACGGCAACCACGTGATCCAGTTCAACCGGCTGAGCGGCCTGCCCCTGCGCCCAAACGTGTGCGAACGGAGCCAGCAAAATGAGCCAACACAGGCCCACCCTCCGCAGACTCCGCAACTCGATCCGTTTGCGCATTAGAACGATTGCCCCACACTAAAGAAAAAATTGAATCGCCCAGAGTTGCCCACATACGGCGGCTGGCCGCTGTAGCTCAAAATCACTGGATAAATGGTCGGGTTCAGGTTATAGCTGAAGTCCACACGGATTGGCCCAATGGGCGTTTTATAGCGCGGCCCAGCTCCCAGCGCCTGCGAGTTGTAATTAAAGTTGCACACGCCATTTTGCCCGGAGATGTTGTAGCAGGTGCTGCGATTGGGCTGGCGAAAGCGAAACAGACTGGGCCAGATGTCGCCACCTGTGTCATAAACATTGCCCATGTCATTGAAGAGAGCAAAGCCCATGTTCTTGCCAATCCATGGCAGGGCAATGGGCGGCAGGCGCAGCTCAAATGTATTGACGAAGGCTCCTGAGCCGCCGACAGGGTAGCCGGTCTGCAAGTCGCGTGGTCCGGCGGAGTTGATGGAGAATCCGCGGTGCGATGTGGCTCCGCCTGCATACAGGCGCTCTGGCAGCGGAATGGTTCCATAGCTGGGATTGCCATAGATGTTCTCGACACCGATGCGCGTACTGCGCGCGAAGATCCACTTTTTGTTGTGCACCGGATAGTAGTTGGACTCGGTGACGTCCAGACGATTGAAGTTGGCCTGCGCTCCAAAGCCCGACCAGGCAAGAAACTGCTGCGCAGAAAGATACCAGCCGCGCTTCGGGTTCAGTGGATTGTCGCGCGTATCGTGCACCCAGGTAATGCCAGGGCCGCTGACGCGCGCTGGCTGCGAGAGCAGCGGAATCAGGTTGGCGCTGATCTGCAGATTGCTCAAGCTGATATAGCGGTAGGCAAAGGAGTAGATCAACGTGTCCGCGTGCCTGGGACGGCTGGTGAATGTGGCCGAGCCGGAGATGCTCGACGAGCTATAGGTAGTGATGTCCTGGCTTTGTACGTAGCCGCCAGAGAGCGAAAAGTCCAGCTTGGGGTCGCCGAGAAATTGTGGATTGTCAAAGACCATCGTCGCCTGCTTTTCCAGGCTGCCATAGGCCGTTTGCAAGGTGATGGACTGGTTTTTTCCGCGCAGGTTGATGCGGCTAATGTCAAAAGAGATGCGCTCGCTGGCACCGAAGGTTCCGTTGGGCGTGCACTGGAACGTGGCTGGATTCTGGCCCAACTGAATCAGCGAGGCTGCTGAAGGACAATTATTCTGCGGCGTTCCGGTTTGCACCTCAAAGCCCAGACCGTAGTCATAATTCCAGCGGTGAGCTTCGTGCAGGTTGAGCAATACGTCCTTGTTCTGCTGTTCGCCGTTGGGATTGACGACGGCCGTGTCAACTTCATTAAAGAGCGCCAGATTGTACAAGCGGCGTTGCGTGTCTTGCAGCTTGCTGCGGTCGAGCGGATCGCCGGGATGCAATTCGACGAGGTTCTGCACCACTTGCGGTCGCGTGTGTTGGATGCCGCTGACAAGTATCTGGCGGACGAAGAATTGCTCACCCTCCTGCACCTGAAAAACAATATCCATGCGCGTGGGATCGCTGGCCTCTGGCTGCTGCGTAATGGTCAGGCCCACTTGCAGAAAACCGTGCCGGTAGTAATCGGTCAAAATGCTGGTGCGATCGTCGGTCAAATCCGGCAAAGAATAGGGCTGGCCAGAACGCGTCTCCAACTGGCTTTGAATCTCTTGCGGTGAAAGCTGCTGAACACCCAGCAGTTTCACCGTTCCAAACCGCTGCTGCTTGCCCTCTTGAATCTGATACAGAACTTTCAAGCCGGCGTAACCCTTGCCGCCAGAGGATTTCGGCAAACCCGCGTCGGCGACCTGCGGCGTTACCTGCACGGCGTTAAAGCCGTTGCTTTTGTAAAGAAGCTGGATGGCGTCCACATCCTTTTGCAACAGGGATTGGCTGAAACGCCCGTAACGGTCTGCGGCATTGGCGCGCACCACGTTCAACCGCTCCAAAATTGTGCTGGCATCAAAATAATGATTGCCGGTCACGCGAACCGAAACAACCTTCTGCCGCGGGCCGCGCACAACCGTGTAAAGCAGGTCATCCTCATCGCTGTGTGCGTGGCTCAGCACATGCGTCACCTGCACGTTAAAGTAGCCCCGGCCCTGAAAGTAATCGCGCAAATTGCGGTCGCCTTCATTCAATAAATCTGG
>DAHUZD010000193.1 GCA_027306745.1 Acidobacteriaceae bacterium | reverse complement strand
CCCGGTTCTGGGGCAGGTTGGGCAAGACTGGGGGCAAAAAAGCAAAGGAACGGCAAAGTAGTGGTCTTGGCTGCCTGCGGGCAAAAAAAGTGGGCTGCGTGGCGACTCGGCGCACACGCAACCCGGATCTCCCAAATCCATGATCGGTAGGTTGATTAGAACCCGGATGGAGGATTCCGGCAACAGTACGGAGGTGGCTACAACTTTGGTAACCATTGCGGATGCAATCGTTTGTCACAACAACTACCGTGGAGTCTCCAGCCAGGCGTTTTCGACGGCGTGCATGGTGAGCGCGGTACGGCTCTTGACGCCAACCTTGCGCATGAGGCGGCTGACGTAGGCCTTGACGGTCTGCTCGTCGATTTTCATGGCGCTGGCAATGGCTTTGTTGGGATGCCCGGCCAGCAGAAGTTCCATCACGTCGCGCTCCCGCAGGGTGAGTTCGGCTGGGGCGCGTTGGCCGCGGACCGGGGAGGCCAGCGTCAGGCGCTCAATCAACAGGGCCAGCACGCGGCGCGGAGCCCAGATTGAACCGGAGGCCACAATCTGCACCGCCTGCTCAATCTCTGCAACGGAAGCTGCATCGTGCAGGTGACCTTTGGCGCCGGCGGCAATAACGCGCAGAATGTCCTCCTCAGCAACGGCCGGGGAAAAGACCAGCATGCGCACATCGGGACGATAAACGCGCACGGTCGCCATCAGCTCTTGCAGTGCCGATTCGTTCGGCGCACCGACCAGCAGTACGGTCAGGCTGGAGTCGCGCAGCAGTTCGAGAATTCCGTCCTGCACGATACAGACCTTGGGGCTGCCTTCAAACAGAGCCGCCAGGCCGATGACCATCATGGGGGGCACACCCACCACGCCGACGCGCACCGGTGCAGCCGCCGCAGTACGGCTGGAGCCGACAGCCTGCGCGCTGGTGGATAGCGCCGCGCCTGCACTTCGGCTGGGTTTCGACTTCTGGGACTGCCTTGCTTTACCTGCCTGCTTTGTTCCCATGTCGTGTCTCAGTGGGCTGTTACAGCTTGGGCAGCACGATGCCCTGCTGCTTTTGATATTTGCCTTTGCGGTCTGCGTAACTGACTTCGCAGTTCTCATCCGACTGGAAAAAGAGAATCTGGCAGAGGCCCTCATTGGCGTAGATTTTGGCTGGCAACGGCGTGGTGTTGGAGATTTCCAGCGTCACAAAGCCTTCCCACTCCGGCTCAAACGGCGTGACGTTGACGATGATGCCGCAGCGAGCATAGGTGGATTTGCCCACGCAGATGGTCAGCACGTCACGCGGAATCTTGAAGTACTCCACGGAGCGGGCCAGCGCGAAGGAGTTGGGCGGAATGATGACCGACTCCGCCTGCACGGTGACAAAGGAGCGCTCGTCAAAATTCTTCGGGTCAATCACCGTGGTGTTGACGTTGGTGAAAATCTTGAACTCATCGGAGACGCGCAGGTCATAGCCATACGAGGAAACGCCATAGGAGATGACTCCCTCGCGCACCTGCTTTTCGCTGAAGGGTTGAATCATGGCGTGTTGGAGCGCTTGCTCGCGGATCCAGCGGTCACTTTTGATGGACATGATGCTCCCGGAAATTTGCGCCTTGCCCCGCCGCACCCTCACTCATGGTGCAGAATCAGGACCTTTGGCGCTGGATGAAGTTCCCACCCGTGAGTGTACGGGAGTGCACAAGGCTTGACAATACAGAATGTTGGCGCAATTCACCTGCGTCAATTCTGGCACAGGCACATGCACGCCAGCCCGTTTTGCGCGATACTAGTTTTGACGGACGCATGTGCGGCCGCGCCGGAGGACATACCATCATGATCAAGCTGGATCTTGTGCACAATGTGACGGAGAAGACCGGTGTGCCCCGCGTAAAGGCCGAGGCTGCCGTGGACACTATCTTTGACCGCATGAAGCGGGCCATGGCCGCAGGCGACCGCATTGAGCTGCGTGGCTTTGGCGTCTTCAGTGTGCGCCCACGCAAGACCGGCATTGGCCGCAATCCCCGCACCGGAGCCGAAGTGGCCATTCAACCGGGCCGGGCCGTGCGCTTCAAGCCCGGCAAAGAACTGCACCTGGTCGATTAACGCCCTGCCCATCGCGCCAGAACATCTCTACCCGGCATAGAATAGGTGCGTGCCAACAACCCTTCCAGCCAGTATGAGTCCGCAGAGCGGCAACAACCGCGTTGCTGCGCGGCTTGGCTACAGCATCCTTTGTCCGGAGGCCTGCGCATGAGGCGTCTGCTCCGGCTGATCAGCTACACTCGCCCGTACACACTGCAAATACTCTTCTCCGTTGTACTCATGGCCCTGGTCGGCCTGCTGGACGCCTTTCGTGTTCTGCTTGTCAAGCCCATCTTTGACAAGGTGCTGAACCCAGCCGACCTGACGCGCAGCGTGCAACTCATCCACTGGCGCGTGCATGGGGTGGATCTGCACCTGGACCTGGCGCAGATCGTTCCCCGACACTTTCACAATGCCTGGACGATGGTGGCCTTCGCGCTGGTGGCCTCCACGTTGCTGAAAAGCCTGTGCGACTATCTGGGCACTTACCTGACCAACTACGCAGGCTATGGACTCATCACCGACCTGCGCAATGAATTGTACGAGCATATTCTGCGCCGCTCCGTCTCCTTTTTTCAGAAGCACACGACGGGAACGATTCTCTCCACGCTCATTAACGATGTGGAGCAGGTGCAGTTCGCCATGTCCTCGGTGATGTCCGACTTCTTGCAGCAATTCTTTACGCTGCTGTTTTTAATTGGCGTGGTGGTGCTGTACGGCGGCAAGTTGGCCTGGGTGCTGTTGCTGTTTGTTCCCGTGGTGATTTCGTCAGCACGGCGCATTGGCCGACGCGTGCGCGTCACCACGCGCACTGGTCAGGACAAGCTGGCGGAGATTCAAAACATCCTGCACGAAACAATCACCGGCAACCCCATCGTGAAGGCCTTTAACATGGAGGCCTGGGAGCTGCGGCGCTTTCGAGACGCGGCTCGGCGACTCTTCCGCGCCAATCTGCGCTCGGTGCGTGCGCAGGCCATCAGTTCGCCGCTGATGGATTTGCTGGGCGTCATCGCCATAGCCTTGCTGCTGCTGATTGGACGCGACCGCATCAACCACGGGCTGCTGACCGAGGGCAGCTTCATCGCCTTTCTGATCGCCGTCTTCAAGCTCTACGACCCGGTGCGGAAGTTCGCGCTCTACTACAACAATTTTCAGCAGGCTCTGGGCGCATCGTCAGAAATTTTCACCTTCATGGACGATCAGGATGAGGTGCAAGAGAAGCCGCGCGCGGTGCAGATCAAAGCCTTCCAAGAGAGCATCGTTTTTGAGCAGGTCGGCTTCAGCTATGACACAGACGAGGGCCGTACCCCAGTGCTGCAA
>DAHUZD010000183.1 GCA_027306745.1 Acidobacteriaceae bacterium | reverse complement strand
TTGCAGCATCCAATCGGGAATGACATGAGTTCTCATCTCGGGGGGAAATCCACGCGAGTCTCTCATGCCAATCCCAAATAGATCAACAAAAAAATAAAATGCTTCTATTTACCCGCGCAGGCTGCGTGTGGCTGGATAAATTTTCCGATAGGTGGCATAGCCGTGCTCGTAGGTGATGCGATTCTGCGCTTGCGGTTGCAAGGTTTCCGCAACCTGCAAGGCCGCGTCACAGGCCGCATCCACATCCTTCCACGCACCCGCGCCCACACCAGCCAGTAGCGCCGCGCCAAAGGCTCCGCCTTCTTCAGCGGTGAGAATCTCCACCGGATGGCCGTAGATGTCGGCCTGAATCTGACGCCAGAGCGCGCCCTGCGCGCCGCCGCCGCCCAAGCGCACACTGCCACGGACGGGAATCCCCAACTCCGCAAAGAGTGTGAAGGTGTCGCGCAGGCTGTAGGTGACGCCCTCCTGAATGGCGCGCACCAAGTGGCCCTGGCCATGCGCGGCGGTCAGGCCGATGAAGCTGGCGCGGGCCTCCGGGTCCAGATGCGGCGTGCGCTCGCCGACCAGATACGGCGTCCAAAAGAGTCCTTCGCTGCCTGCGGGCACCTTGACTGCGAGTTCGTTGAGCTTGTTATATGGCGTGCCAGGGCAGAAGGTATCGCGGTACCAACGCAGGGACAGCCCCGCGGCCTGGGTGACGCCCATAACGTGCCAGCGGCCCGGAACAGCGTGGCAAAAGGTGTGCAAGCGACCGCCAGGATCGCGCACCGGGCGATCCGTTGCGGCAAAGACCACGCCCGATGTGCCGATCGTGGCGCTGACCGCGCCGGGCTTCAAAATGCCCATGCCGACTGCGCCCGCACCCTGGTCGCCTGCGCCGGCCACGATGGGCGTGCCTGCGAGCAATCCAGTTTTGGCGGCGGCCTCAGCGCTTATTTTGGCGCAGACTGCGGGAGATTCAAAGAGTTCTGGCAGCCACTCCAATGGCACGCCGGAGGCCTGCGCGACCTCCTTCGACCAAGTGCGGTGCGTGACATCAAGCAGCAGCGTGCCGCTGGCCTCCTGCACATCCATCGCATAGCTGCCGCTGAGGCGATAGCGCACATAATCCTTGGGGCAAAGCATGTGCGCCACGCGGGCATAAATCTCCGGCTCATTGTCGCGCACCCACAGCAGCTTGGTCAGCGTGAAGTTGGGCAGAGCGGGGTTGCAGGTCAGCTCGATCAGCTTTTCGCGGCCAATCATGGTGTGCAGCCAGTTGCACTGTGGCGTGCTGCGCGTGTCGCACCAGATCAACGAGGGCCGCAATACCTCCCCGGCCTTGTCGAGCAGCACCGCACCGTGCATCTGGCCGGTCAGGCCGATGCAGGCGATGTCGCTGGCTTTCAACTTGCTTTCAGTCAGTACTGCGCGGATGGCCTCTTGCGCGGCGCGCCACCAATCGGCGGGGTCTTGCTCGGCCCAGCCATCGCTGGTGGCGCGGAAGGCTGCATGTTCGCTGGAAGCCGAAGCGATGACTTTGCCGTTCGCATCCACCAGAACGGCGCGTGTGCCGCCTGTGCCCACATCCATGCCAAGAAAGACCATACCCGTAGCTCCCCCGTGCGAAGCCGGTGCGCTGGCGCGGACCGTTCGCATCTAATTCAATTTAGAGTGAAAATGCAAATCCCAAATGATCTTCGCACAAATCCAGTGGCGGGAACAAATGCGGAGTGCGCCGGGCGAGACACTCGCCGCGGTACTGGGCCGGACATGCGCCGGGCCAAGGACGCGGACTATCGCAAAAGCGCCCGCAGGCTCTACTCTGGTAGCGATGCCGCAGCCGCCCTGTTTCCCTCGTCTCGTGATGCGCCGCAAACCAGCCAGCGTTGGCCTATTGGCTGCGTGCCTGCTGGGTACGCCAGTAGCTGTTGCGCAAGCGTCGCCCACGGCTCCCGCTGCCCCGGCGACACCGCCCGCCAGCGATGCGGCTAACATTTTTCCGCTGCGCGAGGTGCACGCAGGCCTGCAGGGCACGGCCTATACCGTCTTCCAAGGCACGCAGCCGGAGCCGATGCAGGTGGAGATACTCGGCGTGCTGCATGATGCAATCGGCCCAGGCAAGGACATGATTCTTGCGCGGCTGCATGGCAGTCGGCCCGAATATACCGGAGTCGCCGCAGGCATGAGCGGCAGCCCTGTCTACATTGATGGAAAGCTGCTGGGTGCAATCGGCTATCGCGTCGGCCAGTTCAGCAAGGAGCCGCTGGCTGGCATCACTCCCATTGAACAAATGCTGCACGTGCTGCGGCAGAATGGGCCTGCACAGGCTGAGAATGCTGGCGATGCGCAGACGGCGGCTTGGACGGGGATGAGCAGCGCAGAGACACCGCAGAAGACAGCGCAGGAGGCGGCGCAGACCCAGCCGCTGCTGCAACCTATCGCCGCGCCGCTGGTGCTGGATGGATATTCTCCGCAGGCGATTGCGTTGTTTCAAAATCAATTTCACTCGCTGGGCTTTGCCGCAGAGGCCACGGGCCTCGGCGGAGCCGACCCCACGGCCAAGCAGCCGGAGCCGATTCTGCCCGGTTCGGCCATCAGCGCCATCATCGTGCAGGGCGACCTGAATATGTCGGCCACCTGCACGGTGACGTACATCGACGCGAAGCAATTGCTGGCCTGCGGACATCCAGTGACGCAGTACGGCAAGATTGACCTGCCCATGACCAAGGCTGAAGTGGTGACCACGGTGGCTTCTCCACTCGATCCGATCAAGATCATCAACACGACGGAGACCGTGGGCGCGTTTACCGGCGACCGCGCCTCGGGCATTCTGGGGCAGATGGGTGCGCAGGCTCCCATGCTGCCCGTCACGGTGACGGTGGATGGCATTGCGCAGCCGCACACGTATCACTTTTCTGTCGCCGAGCATCCTCGGCTGACACCGGGAGCGGTGACCGTGTCTGTGTATCAGGCGCTGCTGGGCACCAACGGCTACAACGACCAGGCCAGCTATCGCATGCATGGCGTGCTCACCTTCAACGGTGCGCCGACGGTCAAAATTAACGATCTTTTTGCGCCGGATGAGCGCATGCCGCCCGGCGTTGCGGCGGCCATGGTGCTGAGCCAGAGCTTTGGCCTGCTCTACAACAACACGCGACAGCTTCCGCCAGTGCGCTCGATGACGGTTCACTTTGAGGAGTTGCCCGGGCGGAGGACGGCCACGCTGCAATCGGCGCGCGTGATTGATCCGATCGCGCATCCGGGCGGCACAGTGACGGTGGAAGCGACGTTGCTGCCCTACCGTCAGGCACCGCGCGTGGTGCGACTGGCCGTACATCTGCCGGAGACGCTGCAGGCGGGCACGGTGGATCTGTTGGTGAGCAACGGCACGCTGCTGGATCAGATGACCAGTCCGCTGGCCGGAGCGGCGGCAGAACACATGGATTTGGATACGGCCATCGCGCACCTGAATGAACTGCACAAAAATGACCGCGTTTATGTCACGCTGCTGGCTCCACAGCCGCAGGCTACGCTGGACGGCGCGCGCCTGCCCGCCGTGCCGCTGTCGATGGCCAACGTGCTGCAATCGGCTGGCGAGGGCGGTGGCAAAGACGCGATGCTGCGTGGCCAGACGGCTGTGCCGCTCGGCTCCGCAGCCGTGGATGCAGTGGTGGATGGAGCGCAGACCCTTCCACTGGAGATTCGCCCGTAACGCACAGAGCGCCAAACCTTGAGGAGTTCCCATGCAGCACTGTTCTTTCCGCAGACACATCGCACGCACGCAGATGGTTGTTGCCGTAGTGGCCGCCGCCACGGGTTGGACGCTGCACGCCCAGCGCACGCGCGGCTGGTCCACGGCCAGCTACGCGGCCTGGGAAAGCGGCACGCCGCAGGGTGTGGCCATTGCCAGCGATGGTGCTCTGCTGCCCGCGCCGGTGGCTCATGCGGTGCTTGCCACGCCTGCGGCGGATGTATGGGCGGTGGATGCCGACACGAATGGCACCGCGTATCTAGGAACCGGCTCGCCTGCCTTGGTGCTGAAGGCGGCCTCCGATGGCAGCTCCACCACATTGATGGACGCAAAAGCGCTGGGCAACCCTGTCTCCGTACAGGCAGTGCGCCTGGGACCGGATGGAATGTTGTACGCAGCCACGCTTCCACATGGCAAGGTCTACCGCATCGATCCCAACGCCAAGCCGGGCACGCCGCCAACGGTGGTCTTCGACACAGAAAAGATCAGCACGAAGCCCACCTACATTTGGGATTTGGCCTTCGACGCGCAGGGACGTTTGTACATCGCCACCGGCGGGCCAGCGGCGATCTATCGCGTCGATCCCAAACAACCCGCCGCGCAGCCGGAGGCATACTTCACCAGCGCCGAGGAGCACATTCGCTGCCTGCTCTTTGGCCCGGATGGAACGCTGTATGCAGGCAGCGATGGCCGCGGACTCGTCTACCGAATTACGTACGATGGAAAGAATGGCGCTACGAAGGGTTTTGTGCTGTTTGAATCCAATCGGCGCGAGGTGACCGCGCTGGCCCTGGACCCGGCAGGCAATTTGTATGCGGCCTCGATGGGTGAAAAGAGCACGAGGCCACCGCTGCCACCGCTCGGTGCGCATGGCGGCGGCGCTACGGTGACCACCACCGTCACCGTGCTGGCTCCGGGATCCATGCAGGCTTCCAGCAACAATACATTGCTGCCGCAAGGCACGGAGATCGATCAGATCGCACCGGATGGCGCGCCGCGCGAGCTATGGTCTTCGGTCAACGATGTCGTTTACGCGCTGGCATGGCAGACGAGCACCACGCCGGGCTTGCTGGCCGCCAGCGGCAATCAGGGCCATCTGTACCGCATCACTGCCAATGGAGACTTTGCCGACTTCGCCCATTTGGACGCACACCAGGCCACGGCCTTCGCGCTGCTGAACCACGCGCTGTATGTAGCCACCAGCAACACGGGCAAGCTCTACCGGCTGGAGGCAGCGGCCCAGCCCTCTGCGAATGACTCCGTGTACACCAGCCAAATCTTCGACGCAAAGTTTTTCTCGCACTGGGGCCGGGCCACGGTGCGCGGCGTGGGCGGCTACGATCTGTTTGTGCGCAGCGGCAACGTGGAGCAGCCCGAAGCCGGATGGAGTGATTGGAAACAAGCGGGCGCGAACGCTGGCCCCATTCCCGCGCCAGCAGCGCGTTTTTTGCAGTGGAAGGCAGTGTTGCATCCCAATGCGCGCATCGAACAGGTCACGCTGGCCTACCTGCCGCAGAACGTTGCGCCCAGCGTGGATGCGGTTATCGTCAAGCTGCACGCGCGTTTGCATCCGGGCCTGAACCCGCCGCAGCCAGAGACGGTGTCCATCAACCTGCCCAATGCGGATGATCCGCCGTCGGGGTTGGTTTTCAACATGGACCCCACTGCTGGGCCGCTGACTGCGCTGCACGATCCAGACTGCGCCACGGCGCGTTGGCGGGCGCATGACCCCAACGGCGATGCGCTACGCTACACAGTGGAAGCCCGCGCCGAAGGCGATAGCCGCTGGCAGGTGCTGGCTAAAAATCTCCGCGAGCCTTACCGCTCCTTGGATCTACGACTGCTGCCCGATGGTTGGTACCGTCTGCGCATTACGGCTACCGATGCACCGTCCAACCCGGCCTCGGCTGCGCTGACTGGCTCGAAGGAAAGTGCAGCGTTTTTGGTGGACACCACGCCGCCGGTGCTGAGCGAGATCACAGCAACAATACAAAATGGGGCGGTGCATCTGCGATTCATCGCCAAGGATGCACTCTCGCGCATTGCACGTGCCGCGGTTTCCATTGATGCAGGCCCGTGGCAGATTGTCGATCCTGTGGGTCTGCTTTCGGATGCGCCTGAAGAGCAATATGACGTGGCG
>DAHUZD010000179.1 GCA_027306745.1 Acidobacteriaceae bacterium | reverse complement strand
CGCGCCTCGTTTGCATTGCGCTGCTAGGAACTAGGTTCCTTCGGACCAGCTTGCCAGGTACTCTTCCTGATCGTGTGTCAGCTTGTCGATCTTGACTCCCATCGCCTCCAGCTTCAGGCGCGCCACACGGCGATCCAGATCCTGAGGAACGGAGTAGACCTTTTTGGCCAGAGTGGCATGGTTTTGCACCAAATACTCAGCCGCCAGCGCCTGGTTGGCAAAGCTCATATCCATGACGGAAGCGGGGTGGCCTTCGGCAGCGGCCAGGTTGATGAGGCGGCCTTCGCCGAGGATGTAAATTTTGCGGCCATCCTTCATCGCGTATTCCTCGACGAACTCGCGCGTCTGGCGCTGGGATGAGGCGATGCGCTCCAGCGCGGGAATGTCGATCTCCACATTGAAGTGGCCGGAGTTGGCGACGATCGCGCCATCCTTCATCAGTTCAAAGTGCTCCTGGCGTATAACGCTCTTGTTGCCAGTGACGGTGACAAAGACGTCGCCAATGCGCGCCGCCTCGGCCATGCTCATCCCGCGGTAGCCGTCCATGACGGCCTCCAGTGCGCGGGTTGGATCAATTTCTGTGACGATGACATCGGCA
The DNA here is from genome assembly GCA_027306745.1 of Acidobacteriaceae bacterium. Taxonomy (GTDB): domain Bacteria; phylum Acidobacteriota; class Terriglobia; order Terriglobales; family Acidobacteriaceae; genus JAJZCX01. Next base: position 1,963 of record DAHUZD010000179.1, on the reverse strand, counting down.
CCCATGCCGCGGGCGCGTGAGGCCAGCCCGCGACCGCACCAGCCGTAGCCAGCGACAACGAACTTGGAGCCAGCCAACAGCATGTTGGTGCAGCGGATCACGCCGTCGAGCGTAGATTGGCCCGTGCCGTAGCGGTTGTCAAACATGTGCTTGGTCAGCGCGTCGTTGACGGCGATCACCGGGTAGCGCAGCACGCCTTCCTTGGCCATGGCGTGCAGGCGGATGACGCCGGTGGTAGTCTCCTCGGTTCCGGCCAGAACGCCGCTCAACACATCCTGGCGCTTGGTGTGCAGCACGGTGACCAGGTCGCAGCCATCGTCCATCGTCAAGTGTGGTTTGTGGTCGATGACGGCCTGAATGTGCGAGTAGTAGCTGGCCTCATCCTCGCCCTTGATGGCGAAAGTGGAGATGCCATATTCGCGCACCAGCGCGGCGGCCACGTCGTCTTGCGTGGAGAGCGGGTTGGAAGCGCAAAGCGCAATGTCGGCTCCGCCGTCACGCAGGGTGATCATCAGATTGGCCGTTTCCGTGGTGACGTGCAAACAGGCGGCGACGCGCATGCCCTTCAGCGGCTGGTTCTTGATGAACTCCTTGCGGATGGTTTGCAGAACGGGCATGGATTGGTTGGCCCATTCGATGCGGCGGCGGCCCTGATCGGCCAGTTCAATGCTCTTTACAGCGGAGGATATTACGGTAGTCGAGGCCATGGTTTCCTGTCAGTTAGTTTGAAGTTTGCTGGAATGTCAACAACACTCTAGGATACCACCCGGCGGTTGGGATTTTCCGCTCAGCACGGCTGGTTTATTGCGTCTGGGCTGCACCTGTTCCAGAGCCTGCCTCTCGCAGGTTTTGGAACAGGACGCGCTCCTGCTCTGCCTGCTTGGGCTGGTGCGCTTTCAGGTAGGCCTGCGCCAAGGCGAAGTGCGCCTCCGGGCTGTTGGGCATCTGGCGCACGGCGGTCTGCAATTCGGCCAGGGCCGCGTTGAGATGGCCCAACTGCAACTCCGCCCGGCCCAGCATGTAATGCGCCTCGGCGGAGTTGGGCGCCAGCCGGACGGCTCGCTGCGCAGGTGCCAGCGCGGCGGCGGCATTGTCCTGCTTGAGTGCAATGCGCGCCAGCCAGATCCAAGGCAATTCGCTCTGCGGCGAAAGGGTTGTTTCCGCCTGCATGGCCGCCGCCGCCCGGTTGTAATGTGAAAGCGCAGCTAGGGCTTTGCCGTAGGTGAAGTGCAGGAACGGCTGACGCGGATACTGCTGTAAAAGCCGCTGCAAGGCAGCGTAGGCCGCATCGTAGTGGCTGCTTTGCAATTGTCCGGCGATAGCTCCGCATTGCTCCAACATCGGTAATTCCGATGCTGGCAAGGAGCCGGGCGGTTTAGAAATGCGCAGCAGAGCCATGCCCAGCGCGATCTGCGCCTCTTGCGCCATGGGCGCATGGGCTGAAGCCGCCCATGGCGACAAAATGTCGGTGGCGTTGTCAAATTGTCCATTCTGGTTCAGCAATACCGCCAGTTGATACAGCGCTGTCTGCTGAGCCTGCGGCGTTCCGCGCAAACCCAGCCGCTGGCCCTGCTGCAAGTGCAGCAGCGCGTTGGCCGTGTCTCCCGTGGCCGCCTCGCACAGGCCCAGCACGGCCCATGCCGTTCCATCCTGCGGATGTTGCACCAGCCAGGCTTGCAGCATCGGCACTGCCGTCGCGTACTGTTTCTGCGTGTAGGCTTGCATGGCCGCATCCCATTGCGTCGAGGCGTCGTCCGTGGCAGTGGCTTGGACGGGCGCGGCGTACATCTGTATCACGCGCTCTTCGCGCCCCGGTTCCTCGGCGGGCAACGCGGCTCGTGCGCTTGCCTGACGGGCGGCAATGGTTTTTCCAGCCGCCTGCAAGGCCTGCGCCAGCGCCTGCTGCGCTGCAACGGAGTTCAGGTCGAGCGCTGCTGCCTTGCGCGCATCGGCCAGTGCGTCG
>DAHUZD010000120.1 GCA_027306745.1 Acidobacteriaceae bacterium | reverse complement strand
CCAGCACCTTGCCCATCTCGCGCGTCATCTGGCGGGCATACTCATCTTTGCGCTGGGTCAGCAACTCGCCGGTGCGGTAGAGGACTTCGGCACGCTTGGGCGCGGGCGTCCGCCGCCAGCCGTCAATGGCCGCCTTGGCGGCGGCTATGGCTGCTTCCACATCGCGCCGGTCAGAGGCCGGAAAATTCCCCACCACGTCGCGTATGTCGGCAGGGTTGCGGTTCTCGAAATAGGCTCGTCCCTGCGCTGCGCGCGCCTGGCCGCCAATCCAGTTGAAGTATCGCTCTGCCGCCATCGTTGCCCCCTGCCTGCGCATCGGGCTGCGCCCTGCCGCACCGCGCGCGCCTGAACCCCTGAGCATACCGCAACCGGCGGCAGAGGCACCGGCGCAGCTCCGCATAGACGCTCTCAACGTCCCGAAGAGCCTGCCGGTTCAAAAAGGATTCCCATTTTGTGAATTTCTCTTGCAAAAGCCCGCACAAAGCCCCGTGCTTGGCCGTACAATGGACATTCATAACGTTGCCTTAGGATCAATCGGATATTCATGTCTTCGAACGGTTTTCAATCTCGGTTTGCGCGCGGACACAACCTGCGCTCGCTCTTCAGTCTTTTTTCCAGCGATCTGGCCATTGACCTTGGCACAGCCAACACGCTCGTCTACGCCGCGGGCAAGGGCATTGTCGTCAATGAACCCTCCATCGTCGCCATCAACAAAGTCACCGGCGAAGTGGAGGCCGTCGGCAAAGAGGCCAAAGAAATGCTGGGCCGTACGCCCGGCAACATCGTCGCCATCAAGCCGATGAAGGACGGCGTCATCGCCGACTTCAAAGTTACCGAGCGCATGTTGAATTACTTCATTCAAAAAGCGCACGGGCGCAAGATGCTGGTGCATCCGCGCATCGTCATCGGCGTTCCGTCGGAGATCACGCAAGTGGAAAAGCGCGCGGTCGAAGACTCCGCCTACCGCGCCAAGGCCAGCGAGGTGTATCTGGTGGAGCAGGCCATGGTGGCCGCCATCGGCGCAGGCCTGCCCATCACAGAGCCGGGCGGTAACATGGTGGTCGACATCGGCGGCGGCACTTCAGACATTGCCGTCATCTCGCTCTCTGGCATCGTCTACTCGCGCTCGGTGCGCATGGCTGGCAACCAGCTCGACGAAGCCATCATGAATTATCTGAAGCGCAAGTACAACCTGCTGGTGGGCGAACGCACCGCCGAGCAGATCAAGATCGAGATCGGCTCCGCCTATCCGCTGGACAAGCCGCTGACCATGGAGATCAAAGGCCGCAATCTCATTGAAGGCGTGCCGCGCACCATCACCATTGATGACAGCGAAATCCGCGAGGCGCTCACAGAGTGTGTTTCGACCATCATGAACGCCATCCGCGTCGCGCTGGAGCGGACGCCGCCAGAGCTGTCGGCAGACATCAGCGACCGCGGCATCGTGCTGACCGGCGGTGGCGCGCTGCTGAAGAACCTCGACAAGCGCATCCGCGAGGAAACGGGTCTGCCCGTCTCTGTGGCGGACGATCCGCTGGCCTCCGTGGTGCTGGGCACCGGCAGAATGCTGTCGGACTTCGGCCTGCTGCGCAAGATTAAGATCGACTAGTCTCCTGCGGCCCGGCCCAGCGCCGGGCTGTATGCGTTCCACCGCCACCACCGGAACCGAAGCACGCATGGAATCCTTTTACAGCCGGTACCGCAACGTTCTGCTGCTGGTGGCCATTTTGCTTGCCCAAATCATCGGCCTGGCCGTGCAGGTGCGCAGACCCAGCGCGGCTGGCTCTGGGGACACGGGCCAAGTCCGGCTGATCCGCTACTGGGTCACCAGCATCGTTTCCCCACTGGAAGAATTTTTTCTCTGGACCGGCCACGGCATCCGCGGCGCATGGCACGGCTATCTGAACCTGCGCGGCGTGCGCAATCAGAACCTGGCACTGCAGGCTGAAGTGGACCGCCTGCGCATGGAGCAGGCATCGCTGGCTGAAGACGTGCGCCAGGGCCAGCGGCTGCAAGCTCTGCTGGGCTTCAAGCAACAGTACATCTATCAGACCGTGGCAGCGCAGGTGATCGGCACCAGCGGCACGGATCAGTCGCGCGTGCTGCTCATCGACAAAGGCTCTCTGGATGGCCTGCGCCCGGATATGCCCGTCATCACGCCGGATGGCGTGGTGGGCAAGGTGCGCGATGTCTTCCGTCACTCGGCGCAGGTGCTGGAGATCAACGACGCAGCCAGCGGCCTCGGCGTGATTCTGCAATCGACGCGACTGCGCGGCATCTTGCGCGGCAACACGGAAGGGCAAACGGAGATCATCAACATTCTGCCCGATGAGCAAATTCAACCGGGCGAGGCGGTCATCACCAGCGGCGGCGATCAGGTTTTTCCGCGCGGGCTGCCCGTTGGCGTGGTGGAGCGCGTGGTCAATGACCCAGAACGCGCGCCCTACATGGCCGTTCTGGTGCATCCAGACGCCAAGCTCTCCCGCCTGGAGGAGGTGCTCGTCATTACACAAATTGGCAACACCCTGCCCACGCAAGAGGAGTCGGATCTGATCTCCAGCGAGCAGCGCGCTGCCGACGTGCTGGCCCAGCGCCTGCCCGGCCAAGACACCGGCCCGCAGCAGACGAAGCTTGGCCCGAATGGCAAGCCGTTGCCGGGACAGGACCCCAATGCGCCACCGCCGCCCGCGCAGCCGCCTCAACCGTTGCATACTGACCGCTTCTCGCCGATGGGAGAGCCGGATGCTTCCGCTGCCTCGTCATCGCAGGCTCCGATGAGCGCGGCTCCATCTCCATCCACGCAGCCAGGCAAGAAAAAACGCCGTGCGTCTGTGCCCACCGCACCAGCCACTGCACCTGCAACCGATGCAGCGCCTGCGCAGACATTGCCAGAGCAGGCGTCGCCAGCACCTGCACCTACCACGCCGCCGGAGGCGCAGCCCTGACATGGCCTTGCTCGACCACAGTACGCGTGAGGAAGTTCGCCAACACCGCTTTCATCCAGCGGTCTTTATTCTGGCGCCGCTGTTTGCCATCTTTTTGCAGTCGTACCTGCCACTGCGCCACCCCGGCTTTGCGCTTGTGGATCTGCCGTTGTGCATCACCGTGTACTTTGCCGTCTCACGGCGCAATCCCGTCAGCGGCGCGTTGCTCGGCACCGGCATCGGCATCGCTGAGGACGCGCTCACGCATTTTCCACTGGGCATGCAGGGCATCGCCAAGGCCATCGCCGGGTATCTGGCCGCCTCCATCGGTGCGCGCATTGACGTGGATAACCCGGGCACACGCATCCTGATGATGTTCTTCTTCACGCTGCTCGACAGCCTGCTGCGGTTTGGCATCGAACGCCTGCTGTTGAACCTGCCCATGGAATGGTTCTTTGGCCATGAGCTGCTACGCGCAGCCATCAATGCACTGGTCGCAGTGATCTTGTTCTCGCTGCTGGACCGTTTGCGCCAGCGCGAGTAGGGGGCGGAGAATGTTTGCCATGCGAGTCCATCAACCATGAGTCACTCGGCCCGCCATTCGGAAGAAAAAATTCCGGCCATCAAACTGGCTGCGGTGCAGTATCTCATCGCGCTGATCCTGGTCATTCTCATCTCTGGCCTGTGGCGGCTGCAGGTGCTGGGCGCGCAGAACTACCGCGCGCTTGCGCAGGCCAACCGCGTGCGCAAGGTGCCCATCCTGGCCCCGCGCGGAAAAATCTATGACCGCGAAGGCCGTTTGATCGTCGATAACTATCCATCCGTCACCTGCTTTCTGGTGCCGGAGCAGGCCCGCGACCTGAGGGCCGATCTGCCGTTGATCGCCAGTGGCCTGCACATGGACATTGACCAGTTGCAGAGCACGCTGCGCAACTACCGGCACACACCCAGCTATCAGCCCATTCCGCTCAAATCCGACATCACGCCGGATGAGTTGGCCTTTATCGCCGCGCACGGCAATGAGCTGCCAGAGCTGGAGACCATCGATGAACAACGCCGCCTGTACCCCAGCAACGGCTTTGCCGCGCATCTGATCGGCTACGTGGGCGAGGTGTCCGAGGAGATGCTGGACGATCCGCGCTACGCCTTCTACCAGCCCGGCGATGTGGTCGGGCGCTCTGGCGTGGAAGAGGCTTATGACCCCATTCTGCGCGGCCAGGATGGCTCGCGCGACATTGTTGTCGACAGCCACGGACGCGAGCTGGGCGTGCTGGGCACGGAGCCGCCCACCCCCGGCACATCACTCAAGCTCACCATCGACCTCGACATTCAGGAGGCCGCTGAAAAGGCGCTCGGCCAACGCAACGGAGCCATCGTCGCCATCGACCCGCGCACAGGCGAAGTGCTGGTCATGGTCAGCCGTCCCACATTTGATCCCAACGACTTCGCCATCCGCATCCATCGCGATGAATGGAATAAGCTCATCAACGATTCCGAACATCCGCTGCTGAACAA
>DAHUZD010000105.1 GCA_027306745.1 Acidobacteriaceae bacterium | reverse complement strand
ATCGCCCGTGCGGTGAGGCCGGATTGCTGGGAATAGATTGCAAGCAAAGAACTTACGGCAGACTTGAAGTTCTGGCTCTTCAAAAAAAAGGACAAGCCCTTCAAAACAAAGAATCCAGAGGATGCCGACGGGATAGATCCGCCGGGACTCTCTGGATTCTTTGCTTTGTACTCTTCTGATCCATGGCTTGTTGCGCCGGGGCCGTTACATGCCGTGGCGGCTGGATGGAGGAATGATGCCGTTCATGCGCAGATATTCCACCAATTGGCCGTAATGGTCGTAGCCGTGGGCGATGGCGGCGGCGGCGGTTCCGGCGCGTGTGTGCACAAAGCGTCCACTGCCCATGGGGGCAAAGGCGTTTTCAGGCGTGATGGTGGCGATGACCTGATGGCCGTAGGCGATGGAGTCTTGCAACGCCTGCACGATCTGGTCCTTGGTCTTCAGGCTGGCCATGTCAGGAATCTTGGGAGCGGTGGCGCTGATGCTGCCGAAGTAGTGGTAGTTGGCCTCAGCGACGTGTGTTACCTGCTGGGCGAAGGTGCGCACGCCGGTGAATTGGCCGCTGGTGGGTGCGAAGTTGAATTTGTCAGCGGGCATGGCTTGCACCAGCGGCACCATTTCGTTGGCATAGCGGTTGAGCATCTGGTCGAGCACCTGTGCGGGGCTGACCTGTGCAGCGGGCGCTGGAGCGTCGGCTGCACGCAACGGAGATGGCATGGATAGCAAAGTGGCGGCGGCCAGTGCGAAGGATGCGATACGAAGAACACGGTTCATGAATGAGATTCTCCTGACTGCCTGCGGTGCTCTGAACGTGCGAAGGCAAACCGGCGTGGCGCAATCGAGTGTAGCAGGTGAGCGATGGCGTGGAATACAGCGCAAGGGGGGACATCTGATAGATTCATCGCAGGGAGAATGCAGCATGCAGGAATGGATGCACGACGTGGAGAAGAAAGAGGGAAGTGGACTGAGCTGGAAACGGGCGCTGGCGGCTGGGTCGCTGGCCGCTGGAGCGGCATTGCTGCTGAGCGGACGGCGCAAGGCGGCGCTGGTAGCCACGGGCCTGGGCGCAGCCGCTCTGCTGGCCGAGGAGCCGGAGTTGATGCAGCGATTGTGGCGGAATGCTCCGCAGTATTTGGAAGATGGACGCGCGGCGCTGGATCGGCTGGAGTCTGTGATGGATGGCGTGGCCGAGCAGAGCGGACGGGCGCGGAAGTTGTTGCAGCGGGCGTAGGATCGACATTCCACCCTGCGCTGCGCTCCGCTCAGAATGACTGCTCGTAGGGAAAAGATATTGTCATTCCGAGCGAGCCGTAGGGGATTGATCCAGATTGCGTTTTCTGTATGTCCCGCTTACTGCGTTTGTCCAGATTGCCAGAACCTGAGTGTGTACAGCGTGCTTAGTCGATGCCGAGTTGTTTGCGGGCGTCGGCGCTGAGGCGCTCGGGCGACCAGGACGGCTCCCAAACGAGATTGACCGCCGATTGGCTGAGGCCGGGAATGCCGGCGAGGCGGTTGCGCACCGTATCCAAGATAAAAGTATGCGATGGGCAGCCGGGCGAGGTCATCGACATGTCGATCTCGACGCGCTGCTTGGGTTCAAGGCCGGGAGCGTCGGGGTCTTCGAAGAGTTCGACGCGGTAGACAAGGCCGAGATCGACCACGTTGACGGGGATTTCCGGGTCATAGCAGTCTTTGAGCGCGGTGCGAATGTCGTCGGGGGTCAGGGGCATGGCGGACCTTTCTCTTTCGAGTGTACTTGGGAACTGAGCACCGCGGATGTCTCGACTCTCTGAGAAGGACAAGGTGTTGGTGGTGCGGGCTGCTATCTCCCAGGTCTCAAAATCAAGACCTGGGGAACCCGTCGATGATTGGGGTCAAAAAAAACAGCACCTGTCGTTTTGGAATCTGCCGTTTAGTGTTTGCGATCGACCAAGTAGTTGGCGACGGCCTTGAGCGGTTCGGCGGCTTCGCCGAAGTGGGCCAACTC
>DAHUZD010000103.1 GCA_027306745.1 Acidobacteriaceae bacterium | reverse complement strand
TGGAGCTGAGAGCGAAGTGGCGCTGGCTGAAATCCGCGCCGAGCTGGTAGACCGCTATGGGCCACTGCCAGAGCCGGTGGGGCATCTGCTCTCGGCGGGCCGTGTGCGTCTGCTGTGCGAACAAACCGGCATTGCGCAGATCGACCGCAAGCGCGAGCTGGTCAGTATTAGCTTCACAGAGAATGCCCAGATCGACCCGGAAAAGCTAATGCAGCTTGTATCGCGCAACGCCAAGCGCGGCGCGCAATTTACCCCGCAGGGGGTACTGCGCTTCCCGCTGAAAGCCACACAGCCTGCCGAATGGCTGGCGGAATTGTTGACGCTCATCGAGCAGTTGCAGGCGCTGCGCCCCGCCGTAATGCACTAGCTGTGCACAATTTTTTGTAGAATTGGGACGCTGAGAAATTCAACATGAAAAAACAACGCATTCGCAAAGCTGTATTTCCTGCCGCCGGCTTGGGCACGCGTTTTTTGCCAGCCACCAAAGCCATCCCAAAAGAGATGCTGCCAGTCGTCGACAAACCCATCATTCAATATGCGGTGGAAGAGGCCGTCGCTGCCGGATGCGAGCAGATCATCATCATCACCGGACGCGGCAAGACCGTCATTGAAGATCACTTCGACATTAGCTTTGAGTTGGAGCATCAGCTTGCCTCGCGCGGCAAAAATGAGTTGCTCGTGCTGGCGCGCGAGATTTCCAGCCTGGTGCAGATTGCCTACATCCGGCAAAAGGAAGCGCTGGGCTTGGGCCACGCCGTCCTGATGGCGCGTGATCTGGTCGGCGATGAACCCTTCGCCGTGATCCTGCCCGACGATGTAATTGATGCGCCGCAGCCTTGCCTGCAACAAATGATTGAAGTTTTCGACGAAGTGCAATCCTCCATTCTGGCCACGCAGGTGGTCGAAGGCCCGGCCATCTCCTCCTACGGCGTGCTGGACTGCACCCCGCTGGAGAAAAATCCGCGCATTATGGAAGTAGAAAACCTTGTCGAGAAGCCCAAGCCGGACAAGGCACCTTCAAAAAACGCCATCATCGGACGCTACATTCTCACACCGCGCATTTTTGACGTGCTGGAGAAGACGCAGCTCGGCGCAGGCAATGAAATTCAGTTGACCGATGGCATTCGCAGTCTGCTGCAATATGAAAAAGTCTATGGCTACAGCTTTGAGGGCAAGCGCTACGACGCGGGCGACAAGCTGGGATTCCTGCAGGCCACGGTGCAATTCGCCCTGGAGCGCGATGACTTAGGCCCAGACTTCCGAGCCTGGCTAAAAAAACTTTCCCTGTAAATTGTTCGCAAGCGCAGGAGGTGCTGCATGGAAGTCAACGACAAGGTCGCAAACTTTACCCTGCTCGATCAGGACGAGAACACGATACGCTTAACGGATTTTGCCGGCAAGCCGGTCGTGCTCTTCTTCTATCCCAAGGCAGACACGCCGGGCTGCACCATTGAGGCTTGCGGCTTCCGTGACTCGCTCAGCAAATTGCAAAAGGCTGGCGCTGTCGTGCTGGGTATCTCTCGCGATACGCCACGCGCACAAAAAAAATTTCAAGAGAAATATGACCTGACCTATCCCCTGCTCGCCGATGTGGACGAAAAGGTCTGCAAGCAGTTTGATGTGTTGCGCGAAAAAAATATGTATGGGAAAAAGGTGATTGGCATCGAGCGCAGCACGTTTTTGATCGGCCCCGATCAGCGTCTGCTCAAGGTCTTCCGCAAAGTCAAGCCGGAAGGCCACGCGGAAGAGGTGCTGGCCACGCTCAAGGAATCTGCAAAGTAAGACTGCGCACGCCTAAACCTCTGGCGGCAAAAGAAGATTGTCGATCAGCCGCGTGGTTCCCACATACGCAGCCGCGGCTAGTAGCGCGCCACGGCGCACATCCTGCACCGGCAACAGAGTGTCAGCATCCACTACGGCCAAATAGTCCACGCGCACGTCTGGCAGCGCTGCAAACACTGAGCGCATCGCCTCCAGCAGCCGTTCCGCCTTCTGCTCTCCATTTTTGACGAGCGCCTCGGCCACTTGCAGCGCTCGCCAAAGCACCAGCGCCTGTCTGCGCTCCTCTGGCGACAAATAACGATTGCGCGAACTCATCGCCAATCCATCGGCCTCGCGCACTGTGGGGCAGATGGCCATCTCCACGGGAAGATGCAAATCGCGCACCATGCGGCGCAGCACAGCTACCTGCGCTGCGTCCTTCTGTCCAAAGAAGGCTGCGTCTGGCTGCACAATTTGAAAAAGATTGGCGACCACCGTCGCCACGCCATCGAAATGTCCGAGGCGCGAAGCGCCATCCAGCCGATCGCGCAAGCCTTCCACACGCACTACCGTCACTGCATCCGCTGGATACATTGTCGCCACCTCAGGCGCAAACAAGAGATCCACCTCTTCCTCTCTCAAGGCTTCGCAGTCTTCGGCAAAGGTGCGTGGATAACGGCTGAAATCCTCATTCGGCCCAAACTGAGTTGGGTTCACGAAGATGGAAACGGCCACGGCCCCACAGCGTGCGCGCGCGGCCTGCACCAGGGAACGATGCCCGGCGTGCAGCGCGCCCATGGTAGGTACAAAGCCGATGGAGCCTTTTTCTGCGCGCAGTGCGCGCACAGCGGCGCGCGTTTCGGCAAGGGTGCGGACGATTTGCATGGGGCTGGGCTACGCCTTTTTCTGCCGACGGCTGAGCAGGCTTTGCTCCATCTGGCTGCGCGTCTCGATGGGCAGGTGGTAGCTTTCGGCATCGCCGGGAAATCTGCGTGCCGCCACATCTTCACCATATTGCTGTATGGCCGCGCGCATCTGCCCGCCCAGGTCTGCATAGCGGCGCACAAACTTCGCCGGCGGAGCAAAGGTGAGTCCCAGCAGGTCATGCAGCACAAGAATCTGCCCGTCGCACTCCGGCCCCGCGCCAATACCGATGGTGGGAATGCTCAACTCCACCGTGATCTGCGCAGCCAGTTCGCGCG
>DAHUZD010000085.1 GCA_027306745.1 Acidobacteriaceae bacterium | reverse complement strand
TTTTTGTCGCCAGAGAAGGAGCGGCCCACGAAGGTTGCGCCCAACTGAATGGCCAGCGCGCAGGTGTCGATGGCGGGCAGATCGTTGATGACGCCGGTCTTCAATTTGGAGCCGATGTCAGCGGTGGCGGAGAACTGACCTTTGGTGAGGCCGTAGACGCCGTTGTCTTCGATGATGTAGATCATCGGCACGTTGCGGCGCAGCAGGTGAACAAACTGGCCCATGCCAATGGAAGCCGTGTCGCCGTCACCGCTGACGCCGATGGCCTGCATGGTTTTGTTGGCCAGCAGCGCGCCTGTGGCCACGGACGGCATGCGCCCGTGCACGGAGTTGAAGCTGAAGGATCGGGACATGAAGTAGTCCGGCGACTTGGACGAACAGCCGATGCCGCTGAGCTTCATGACGCGCTCGGGCGCAATGCCCATTTCGTAGAAGGCTTCCGTGATGCGCTCGGAGATGGCGTTGTGGCCGCATCCGGCGCAGAGCGTGGTTTTGCCGCCGCGGTAGTCCAGAATCTGGAGTCCGATGCGATTGGTCTTGACGGGCTTGGGTGCGGTTGCAGGGGTGGCCATGGTTATTTACCTGCTCCTTCCTGGGCGGCGATGGAGCGCGTTACAGACCGCGCGTCAATGGGAAGACCGTTGACGTGGAGCACGGAGCGCAGCTTGCCGGTTTGCTCCGTGGGCAGATCGAGCTTGAGCAATTGCAGCATCTGCGCGTCGCGGTTCTGCTCGACGAAGTAGACTCGCTCGTGGCTGGCGACAAACTCATGCACCTCGCGCGAGAACGGATAGGCACGCAGGCGCATGTAGTCGGTGGCAATGTGCGATTCGCGGTCCAGTTGGTCGCGGCTTTCCAGCACGGCCCAATGGCTGGTGCCAAAGGCGAGAATGCCGACCTTGCCGTTGCTGCTGGCTTCGAGCACCGGCTTGGGAACCAGCGTGCGCGCGGTTTCAAACTTCCGCGCTAGGCGGAGCATGTTGTTTTCGTATTCGTCGGGCCGCTCGGAGTACAGAGCTTTTTCATTGTGGCCGGAGCCGCGTGTGAAGTAGGCGGCAGCGGGATGGTCGGTTCCGGGCAATGTGCGGTAGGGAATGCCGTCGCCGTCCACGTCCTTGTAACGGGCAAAGCCGCCGCGCTCTTCCAGTTGCTGCGCGTTGAGCACCTTGCCGCGGTGAATTGGCTTTTCAGGATAGGCAAATGGCTCGGACATCCAGTTGTTCATGCCGAGGTCGAGATCGGAAAGTACGAAGACCAGCGTCTGCATCTGCTCGGCCAGATTGAAGGCTTCGATGGCGAACTCGTAGCACTCTTTCACGGAGGCGGGCAGCAGCATGACATGTTTGGTGTCGCCGTGCGAGAGGCCTGCGATGAAGGTGAGGTCGCCTTGCGAGGTGCGCGTGGGCATGCCCGTGGAAGGGCCGGTGCGTTGCACATCGACGATGACGCCGGGGATTTCTGTGAAGTAGGCGAGGCCGGCAAACTCCGCCATCAGCGAGATGCCGGGGCCAGAGGTGGCTGTCATGGAGCGAGCGCCCGCCCAGCCTGCGCCGAGCACCATGCCGATGGCCGCCAGTTCATCTTCTGCCTGAACAATGGCGAAGCTGGCTTTGCCGTCCTGCTCAATGCGATGGCGCTTCATGTAGTCGATGAGTTGCTCGACGACGGAAGATGATGGCGTGATCGGATACCAGGTGACGACGCTGACGCCGGCGAACATGGCTCCAATGGCCGTGGCGGCGTTGCCGTCGATGATGATCTTGCCATCGGTCGCGTGCATCGGCTCGACCATGTAGGGGTCCTGCTTGGTGAGCGTGCTGGCAGCGAAGTCAAATCCGGCGCGGACGGCGCTCAGGTTCAGCTCTGCGGCCTTTACTTTTTTGGAGAACTGCTTGCGCACGGATTGCTCAATCTTCTCCATGTCTATGGAGAAGAGCTGCGCGGCGATGCCGACATAGACCATGTTCTTGACCAGCTTGCGCACTTTGGCTTCTGCGCCGGTGGCGGCGGTGATCTGGTCAAAGGGCACAGGGTAGAAGGTGAGGTCGCTACGCAGCTCGTTGAGCTTTTGCGATTCATCATAGATGACCACAGCCCCGGCTTCGAGCGCGAGCACATCCTGTTGGGCCGTCTCCGTGTTCATGGCGATCAGAATGTCGTTGGAGGCCTTGCGGGCGATCCAGCCATGCTTGCTGACGCGGATGGTATACCAGGTGGGCAATCCGGCGATGTTGGACGGAAAAAGGTTTTTGCCGGAGACGGGCACGCCCATGCGGAAGATGCTGCGCAGCAGCACGCTGTTGGCGGACTGTGATCCGGAACCGTTGACGGTGGCAATTTGAATGGAAAAGTCGTTGACGATGTGCTTTCCCTGTGTGACGAGGCCCGATGCAGGCTGGCCCTGCACCGCGAGACCGCTGGTGGTCATTGAAAAAAGCGTCCCTTCCGTGGATTCGATTGGCTGCCGTGTGAGCTAGGGCGAAGGTACACGATCCGTTGCGTCACATTCCATTGTATTCCAGATGCGTTCTGGATTGTCGATGCGCTGTTGCCTGCGTGGGTTACCGTGGGGTTTCTGTATGACTTTGCCCTTTTGGGATTTGCATAGGACGTCCGTCCTTCAAAATGCCGGATCATTCTGAGGAGCGAAAGCGAGGAAGAATCCAGAGGGTGATGGATGGGTTGAGGCACCCTGCATTCTCTGGATTCTTCGCTGCGCTCAGAATGACTCATTTTCTTGGCGGAGATTTTCTCTTGGTGGAAACTTTCGCACTGCAAACGCTTTGTCATTCCGAGCGAGCGGAAGCGAGTCGAGGAATCTGCGGTTCATTCATTTAAGAATGTTGCAAGTTTTTATAACGCAGGGTGTAGCTGCTCAACGTGCGGATGTAGTTGCCGCGTTCAAAAGCCGACGGATCGGGTGCGGAGCGGCGGCTCAGGCTGCCGCGCATCTGGCGGATGGATGTGTATTCATGTTCGCGCATCCAGCGCAGCAGGCCGGAGTGCAGCGTGTCGATGTGGCCCACGCCGTGGCGCAGCAGTGCCGAGGCAAGCTGCACCACTTGTGCTCCAGCCATGATGGATTTCAATACATCATCGACGCCATGCACGCCGCCGGTGACGGCCAACTCCGCACGCAGATGGCCGTAAAGGATGGCGACCCAATGCAGGCGCAGCAGCAACTCTTCTGGACGGCTGAGGGTGAGTTTGGGCACAACGGTGAGATTTTCAATGTCGAAGTCGGGCTGGTAAAAGCGATTGAAGAGCACCAGCGCATCGGCACCGGCGTCGTCCAACTGGCGCGCTAGGTGGGGAATGCTGGTGAAGTAGGGCGAGAGCTTGACGGCCAGGCGCAATTGCACGCTCTGGCGAACGCGATGCACAAGATCGATAAGGCCATCTTCAATAATGGCGCTAGTCTTTAAGAATCCAGTGGCGAGCGCGTAGGTGTTCAGTTCGAGCGCATCGGCTCCGGCCTGCTCAATCTCTTGCGCAAAGCGCACCCAGCCGCCGGGCGTTGCACCGTTCAGACTGGCGAGTATGGGAATCTCGCAGCGGCTTTTCGCCGCGCGAATCAGGTTGAGGTAATGCTCCATTTCATGGTGCAGGCTGGGCGTGCCGGGGAAGTAATCGAGCGACTCGGCGAAGGACTCCGTGCCACGCGTCAAGTCGCTTTCCAGTGCGGCGTTTTCCAGCAGGATTTGCTCCTCAAAGATGGAAGGCAGCACGATGGCTGCGGCTCCAGCATCTTCCAGGCGCAGAATGTTGTCCAGCGACTCCCCCAGCGCAGAAGCCGCGGCGACCAACGGGCTTTTCAGGTGCAGCCCCAGGTAGTCGGTACGCAGAACGGGTTCGGTATCCAGCATCGGTTCCGCATCAGATCCGTTCATTGTTCCTGTCCTCCTTTGCCCAGTGGCGCAACTTCACCTTCGCGCTCCGGTGGCGCAACGTTCGGCGTGGTGCCACGGCCCGGCATCGAAGCACGCGCGGAGTAGACGCGCCACTCGCGCTCGACATCATCCTGCGCCTGTTGCAGCAGATGCTTGGCTGTTTCGGGATGGCTGCGCGCCAGCATGGTGTAGCGGGCCTCGTGGTAGGCGTAGTCCTTGAGCGCCATTGTGGGAGCGCGCGAGTCCAGTTGGAAGGGATTTTTTCCTTCCGCGCGCAGGGCCGGGTTGTAGCGCATCAGCGGCCAGTAGCCGGAGAGCACCGCGTTCTTCTGCTGCTCAATGCCATAAGCCATGTCATAGCCGTGCGCGATGCAGTGGCTGTAGGCCAGGATGAGCGCGGGGCCGTCGTAGGCCTCAGCCTCTTGGAAGGCTTTGACGGTCTGCGCATCGCTGCCGCCCATGGCCACGCGCGCCACGTAGACCGATCCGTAGCTGACGGCCTCCATGGCCAAGTCTTTTTTGCTGGTGGCCTTGCCGCCCGCGGCAAACTTGGCCACAGCGGCGCGCGGCGTGGATTTGGACATTTGCCCGCCTGTGTTCGAGTATGTCTCCGTGTCCAGCACCAACACCTTGACGTTGTGGCCGGAGCCGAGCACGTGATCAAGGCCACCGAATCCGATGTCATAGGCCCAGCCATCGCCGCCAATCAGCCAAACGCTCTTGCGCACCAGTGCTTCCAGATTGGTCAACAGATGCTGCGCATCGGCGGATAGAACCCCGACGAGCTTGGTGCGAATGGCGCGGATGCGTTCGCGTTGCGCTTCAATTTCCGGCTCTGTGGCCTGCGTGGCGGTGAGTGTGGCGGAGACGAGCGACTCGCCCAGCACCGGCGCGAGGCGCTGCAACAATTCCTCCGCGAACTGTTTCTTCTGGTCCAGCGCCAGGCGCATGCCCAGGCCGAACTCGGCATTGTCTTCAAAGAGCGAGTTGGCCCACGTCGGGCCGCGCCCGCATTCGTTGACGGTGTACGGCGTGGTGGGCAGGTTGCCGCCGTAGATCGACGAGCAGCCCGTG
Source organism: Acidobacteriaceae bacterium (assembly GCA_027306745.1). GTDB lineage: Bacteria > Acidobacteriota > Terriglobia > Terriglobales > Acidobacteriaceae > JAJZCX01. The sequence goes on along the minus strand of DAHUZD010000085.1, from coordinate 8,316 downwards.
GCGTTGGCGATGTAGAGCCGGTCACCGAAAAGTTGCGTGAGCAGCTTGATGTAGGGCGTTTCGCCGCAGCCTGCGCAGGCCCCGGAGAACTCAAAGAGTGGGTCGAGCAGTTGCACGTCCTTCACCTGCGCGTGCGACAGGCGGTTGCGGTCGGGCGCGGGCAGCTTGGTAAAGAAATCCCAATTCTCGACTTCGGCGGCGCGCAGCGGAGCTTGCAGCTCCATATTGATGGCCTTGTGGCTGGCGTCACTTTTGCTCTTGGCTGGGCAGACCTCGACGCAGAGCGTGCATCCGGTGCAATCCTCTAGCGCAACTTGCAACGTGTAGCGCTCCTGTTCCATGCCGCGCCAGCGGGGCTTGGCGCTTTTGAAGGTGGAGGGTGCGCCACTGAGCAGTGCTGGATCGTAGACCTTGGCGCGAATGACGGCATGAGGGCAGACCAGCACGCATTTGCCGCATTGAATGCAAAGCTCCTCGTCCCAGACGGGAATTTTTTGCGCGATGTTGCGCTTCTCCCACTGCGCGGTGGCGGTGGGGAAGGTTCCATCCGGCGGCAGCGCACTGACCGGCAGCGCGTCGCCGCGGCCCGCAGCCATCGCGCCCAGCACGTCACGCACAAAGGCGGGAGCAGCGGCGGGAATGACCGGAAGAATGTCAAAGGATGCAGTAACCTTGGCGGGCAATTCCACGCGGTGTAGATGCGCCAGCGCAGCATCGACGGCGGCGTAGTTCTGCTGCACCACGGACTCGCCGCGCTTGCCATAGGTTTTCTGAATGGCTTTCTTGATCTGTGCAATCGCTTCTTCGCGTGGCAGCACCCCGCTGATGGCGAAGAAGCAAGTCTGCATCACAGTGTTGATGCGGCTTCCCATGCCGGTTTCGCGCGCCACGGCGTAAGCATCGATGATGTAGAACTGCAATTTTTTATCGAGGATCGTCTGCTGCACGGTGCGCGGCAGATGCTGCCAAATCGCTTCCGGGCCAACGGGAGCATTCAGCAGAAAGACCGCTCCCGGCGCGGCGGCGGAGAGCACATCCATGCGCTCTAAGAACTGGAATTGATGGCAGGCGACAAAGTTGGCCTGCGTGATGAGATAGGTCGAGCGAATGGGATTGGGACCAAAGCGCAGATGCGAGATGGTGGTGGAGCCGGACTTCTTCGAGTCGTACACGAAGTAGCCTTGCGCATGATTGTCCGTCTCCGTGCCAATGATCTTGATGGAATTTTTATTGGCGCCGACGGTTCCATCCGAGCCAAGGCCGTAGAAAAGCGCGCGCACCGTCCTGGGGTCTTCGGTCGAGAAGTTGGCGTCATAGTCGAGACTGGTGTGGGTCACGTCGTCTTGAATGCCGATGGTGAAGTGGTTCTTTGGCTGCGGCTTTTTCAACTCGTCGAAGACGGCCTTGACCATTGCTGGAGTGAACTCCTTCGACGACAGGCCATAGCGCCCGCCGATGATGCGTGGCATCTGCGTCCAAGGTGTAGTACCGGAGGCGAAGGCTTCGCTGATGGCCGTGACCACATCGAGATAGAGTGGGTCGCCGAGCGCGCCCGGCTCCTTGGTGCGGTCGAGCACGGCGATGGAGCGCATGGTTTTGGGCAGCGCGGCGAGGAATGCCTCTGCCGCAAACGGACGATAGAGATGCACTTTGAGCAGGCCGAGCTTTTCCCCCTGCGCATTCAGGCGCTCCAGTGCTTCTTCCACCGCGCCTGCGCCGGAACCCATCAGGATGAGCACGCGGTCTGCATCGGGTGCACCGACGTAGTCGAATAAGTGGTATGAGCGACCGGTGAGCGCGGCGAAGCGGTCCATCGCGCTCTGCACAATGGCCGGACAGGCCAGATAAAAAGGGTTGGCGGCCTCGCGGGCTTGAAAGAAGACATCAGGATTTTGCGCCGTGCCACGCAGAATGGGTTTGTCGGGTGTCAAAGCACGGGCGCGGTGCGCGGCCTGGTGGCGCTCCTCCAACATGCCGAGAATCAATTCATCGGAGATGGCCGCAGCCTTGTTGATCTCATGCGAGGTGCGGAAGCCGTCAAAAAAATGCAGAAAGGGAACGCGCGCCTCCAGCGTGGCGATGTGCGCGATCAGCGCAAAGTCGCCCGCCTCTTGCACGGAGTTGGACGCCAGCATGGCGTAGCCGGTGGCACGGCAGGCCATCACATCGGAGTGGTCGCCGAAGATGGAAAGCGCGTGCGTGGCCAGTGTGCGCGCGCTGACGTGAACCACGTTGGCCGTCAGCTCCCCTGCGATCTTGTACAGGTTGGGGATCATCAGCAGCAGGCCTTGCGAGGCAGTAAAGGTGGTGCTGAAGGCTCCCGATTGCAGCGCGCCGTGCATGGCTCCGGCGGCTCCGGCTTCGCTTTGCAGTTCGGCGACGCTGGGCACCGTGCCCCAGATGTTTTTGCGTCCCTCTTCCTTCCACTGGTCGGCCCACTCGCCCATGGTGTAGGCGGGCGTAATGGGGTAGATGGTGATGACCTCTGATAAGCGGTAGGCAACGGACGCGACGGCCTCATTGCCGTCCAGAATTCCATATTTTTGTTTGAGTGCTGACATGTGTGTGAACTCCGCTCCGCCTCCATTCTGCTGCGTGGCATTGGCTGACCGATGTGCGCTGGGTCACAGGGGAAATGATGTGTGCGATGGCACAATGCCCAAGGCGGGGTGCGGGCCGGTTTGTATTGATCTGCCTTCCGCGCGAATCTGGTAGTGTAGAGTGTTCAGCGCGATGACAGGGGAATCCTATCTGCCGGTGGTGGTGTTGCTGATAGCGGCGGCGGCCTTTGCCGTTGCGCCGTTGGCGCTGGCTTGGGCCTGGGCAAAATTCTTTTCTCCACGAAAACCGGGGCCAGAAAAGAACGCCATTTACGAATGCGGCCTGGAGGCTAAGGGCGGCGCGATGCCCTTTCATCCCGGCTACATTTTGTATGCCATCGTGTTTTTGATTTTCGACGTGGAATCCATCTTTGTGCTGCCCTTTGCTGTCTCGTACGCGGGCCTGGGCGTCAAGGAATGTCTGGCCATGTTGGTGTTTCTGCTGCTGCTGATCGAGGGTCTGGTCTGGGCATGCAGCAAAAGAGCGCTTACCTGGGTGTAGTGGTTGTCGCATCCAGCGGAGCGATTGGGATTGAGGGGAATCTTAGCAGTGGATGCGCAGTTGAAAACCGAGTTGCAGCGTCAGGGCATCTTTGCCACCACGCTGCAGGAGCTTTACAACTGGGGGCGCAAGAATTCCCTTTGGCCATTGAATTTTGGCCTGGCCTGTTGCGCCATTGAGATGATCGCCTCCACCATGGCGCGGTATGATTTGGCACGCTTTGGTGCGGAGGTCTTTCGACCCTCGCCACGCCAGGCCGATCTGATGATCGTTGCCGGAACGGTGACGAAAAAAATGGCGCCGCAAGTGGTGCGGCTTTACAACCAGATGCCAGAGCCGAAGTATGTGATCGCCATGGGGGCCTGCGCCATCTCTGGTGGGCCATTCAAGCAGGGCTACAACGTACTCAAGGGCATTGATCGCTTCATTCCCGTCGATGTGTACATTCCCGGATGCCCGCCGCGCCCCGAAGCGCTGATTGACGCGCTGCTCACCCTGCAAAAAAAGATTGATGCGCAGACGTTGACCGGACCGAACCAGCCACGCTGCGCCGACGCTGCCGCGCCGAGTGAATTTCTAGTGCCGCAGTTTGGTGCGCATGATTTGGAGCCGCCGCAGAATCCCGCGGTCTGGCATCCGCCGCTGGTGCAGATCGCGCCCGCACAACCCGTAGCAGCAACTCAGTCCACGGCAGGTGCGCATGAGTCCTGAGCGCAGCGCAAACATGGACGTGGAGATGGTGCGCGCCGCGCTGGCTGCGGCGGTTCCAGGCTGTCAGGTGGAAATCATCGCCAACTCCCGCCCGGCGGCGCAGCACTCGCTGTTAGTGGATGCAGAGCACGCCGTGGCCATTGCAGAATTTTTACGCGACGATGCTGCGCTGCGCTTGGATTACTGCTCGAACGTTACCGGCATCGATTGGCCCATGAAAGATGGCGGTGGATATTTGGAGGCGGTCTACCATCTGTATTCGATGGAGAAAAAACATGGGCCGCTGGTGTTGCGTCTGCGCACGCTGGACCGTGTGGCTGCTGTGCATTTGCCCTCGCTCGCGCCCGTCTGGCGCAGCGCGGAGTTGCAGGAGCGCGAAATCTTTGACCTCTTCGGCATTCAATTTGACGGCCATCCCGATCTGCGGCGGCTACTGATGTGGGAGGGCTTTGCTGGCCATCCCATGCGCCGCGATTATGTGGAGCCGGATGATTACGAGTACGAGCCGACGGCGCACGAAACCGTTTTGCAAAAGGCGCAGCAGCATCAGCGCGAGGCGGAGCGGTGATGACGTCAATGACCACGGCGGAGTTGGAGCGGCAGCAGGCCGAGATGGGTTTTGACGATGGCGCCAGCCATTTGCTGGAAGTTTCCATGGGGCCGCAGCATCCATCGACGCATGGCGTCTTCCGCATGGATGTGGTGCTCGACGGCGAGCGCATTGTGAAGTTGAAGCCGGTCTTCGGCTACTTGCATCGCAACCATGAAAAGATCGCCGAATCGGAGACCTACCTCGGCTCCATGCCGTATACCGACCGGCTGGACTATCTCTGCTCGCTGACCAACAACTGGGGCTATGCGCTGGCGGTGGAGCGGCTGGCGGGCATCACCGTGCCAGAGCGAGCCGAATATCTGCGCGTGATTGTGGCCGAGCTAACGCGGCTGCAAAATCACGCCTGCCTCATCGGATTTTTGCTGCAAGACATGGGGGCCAGCGGCACACCGCTGATGTACGCCTTCCGCGAGCGGGAAACGATACTCGATCTGTTCGAGTCGCTGACCGGCGCACGCATGATGTGCAACTATCTGCGCTTTGGCGGCTGCCGCGTCGACGCTACGCCGGAGTGGCTGCGTCAGGCGCAGCAGGCGGTGGAGGCCTTTCCGAAATTTTTGGATGAGTATGAGCAACTGCTCACCGGTAATGAAATTCTTGTCGCCCGCACGCAGGGCGTGGGTCTGTTGCCCAAAGATATGGCCGTGCAGGCGGGCATCACCGGGCCAACGCTGCGCGCCAGCGGCATCAATTATGACGTACGCAAGGTGGATGGCTACGGCATCTACGATCGCTTTGCTTTTCGCGTTCCGCTGGGAGAGCACGGCGATGTTTTTGACCGATATATGATCCGGCTGCTGGAGATGCGGGAGTCAATTGCTATTTTGCGGCAAGCGCTGCGGGAGATTCCCGCGGGGCCAGTGCAGGACGCAAGGACGAAGCTGCGCGGCTTCCGTCCCAAGCCGGGCGAGGCCTACGCGCGCATCGAGTCGCCCAAGGGCGAACTCGGCTTTTATCTCGTCAGCGACGGCTCCGCCAATCCATACAGGTACCGTGTTCGCCCGCCCAGCCTCATCAACCTGACGGTGCTGGAGGAGATGTGTCTGGGGCGCAACGTGGCTGATGTGGTGGTGACGCTGGGCAGCATCGACATTGTGATGGGCGAGGTGGACCGGTGAGCGGACGGCCAAGCGCAATGCAAATTGTCGCCAGGGGTGTGCGCCATGCTGGGTAAAGGCATTGTGCTGGGCCTGGCGGAGACGGCCAGAAATTTTTTCGGCAGTTTTTTTTACCGCGCACGACTGACGACGGTGCAGTTTCCTGAAGAGCGTCTGCCGCAGATTGAAGCTGCGCGCAACTTTCCTTTTCTCGTTTTCGATGGCGCAGATTGGCAGCAGGGAATGCGCTGTGTGGCCTGCCAGATTTGTGAAAAAGAGTGTCCACCGAAGTGCATCCTGATCGAAAAGAGCAAGGACAAAAAGCCAGACGCCACAGGCAAGCCGCAATTTTATCCAGCGGTTTTTAATATCGATGTTTCCGTCTGCATGAGCTGCCAGATTTGCGTGGAGGTTTGCCCGTTCGACGCCATCAAAATGGATGTGGACTTTGAGTTGAGCACCTACGATCGCTTTGGCGGGCTGTTGTGGGACAAGCAGCGGTTGTCGAAATCCAACGAGCATTATCACCAGATTCATCCAACCGAAGCTGCCGCTGTGGATGCCGCGCTGGCTGCGGAGCGCGAGAAGTTGGCCGCGAAGGCCAGGGCCGCCAACGCGCCGCCTGCGAACGCAGCTCCATCTACTTCGGCTCCGGCAACAGCGGAGGGACAGGCATGAGCATCTTCATGTTGCACCTCCACGCTTGGATTCACGCGCTGGCGTCTAGCGCGCTGGGCCACGCGCTCTGGATGGTCGTGCCAGTGCTCGTCGTTTTCCCTGCGCTTTTTGCTGTGACAACGTTGCTGGAGCGAAAAGGGCTGGGCCGCATCCAGAACCGTTATGGCCCCAACCGCGCCGGGCCGTGGGGGCTGTTGCAGCCGATGGCCGATGCCATCAAGGCGCTGACCAAGGAAGATGTTGTGCCGGAAGCGGCAGATCGGCTGGTGCATTTTTGCGCACCCGTATTGATGGTGCTCTCAGCATTTTTGGTGTACGCCGTGGTGCCGGTGAGCCGGACGTGGGTGGTGGCTCCGCTTCGGGCGGGCGTGCTTTTCTTTTTCGCCGCTGGCTCGCTGATGGAGATTGCCGTCTTTATGGCAGGCTGGTCGAGCCGCAGCCAATACTCGCTGCTAGGAGCCATGCGCGCCCTGGCGCAAATGATTAGCTACGAGATTCCGTTGGTGCTCTCGGCCATGGTCGCGGTGATGGCCGCAGGCTCACTCTCCATGGTGGAGATTGTGCGCCGCCAAGCTGGCTACAGCGGCATCTGGCCGCATTGGTTTGTGCTGACGCCGTGGGGGCTGGCGGGCTTCGTCCTATTTTTGATCGCAGCGACGGCGGAGTCCAATCGCTCGCCCTTCGATTTACCTGAGGGCGAGTCGGAGATTATCGCGGGCTACTACATTGAGTACTCCGGTTTTAAGTTCGCGCTGTTTTTTTTGGCGGAGTATCTAGGCATGTTCGCCATCAGCGCGTTGGGCATCACACTATTTCTCGGCGGATGGTCAGCGCCGTTTGCATTTCTGACGTGGATTCCATCGTGGATTTGGTTCTTTGCCAAACTGCTGGCGCTGATCGCAGGCTTTATCTGGATTCGCGGCACGCTGCCGCGCTTGCGCATGGATCAACTGATGCGCTTTGCGTGGGAATTTTTGCTGCCACTGACGTTGTGCCATTTATTTGTGGCCGGGGTCTGGAAGTTTTTTCCAACAGGTGCCGCACGCTGGCTGGGATGCGCGGGCGTGTTGCTGGCCGTCTATTGGCTCTTGGGGCGCAGGTTGGAGCAGAGCGGTGGTCTGGCGCGGCGTACCTATCATTTTGCGGAGTGAAGATGAAGTCAGACGTGCGAAAAATCGAGCCGAACAGCGCTGGAAACGTGAAAGTGCCGGAGCCGGTGGCCTGCGGAGTTGCCGAATGAGCGGAGAATTTTTTCTGGCCGCTGGGTTGACGGTTGCCGGTGCACTGGCCGCAATGATATTGCGCAATCTCATCCACTGCGTGCTGGCGCTGGTGGCGGGCTTTGCAGGTCTGGCTGTCATTTATCTGCAACTGGGAGCGCAGTTCGTGGGGCTGGCGCAGATTTTTGTGTATGCGGGGGCCGTGGCGATTCTGGCCGCATTTGTGATTCTGCTGACGCAGGGTGTTGAGCATCGCACGCGTCCTGCCGCAGTGCTGGATTGGGTTGTGGGCGCGTTGCTGGCCTGCGGCGTCTTTGCCATGCTGGCTTGGGCGATTGCAAAGAGTGTGCAATTTTTGCCCCAGGCCACGCAACGGCCGGATGCAGGAGTGCGTGCGATTGGCAACGCAATGCTGCACCAATTCGTTTTGCCGCTGGAGGTGGTCGGCCTGTTGCTGACGGCGGCGCTGATCGGTGCAGTGCTGACGGCAATGCGCGATGAGGAGGCGGGTGCATGAATCTCTTGGCGGCCTACTTGCTGCTGGCAGCGCTGCTGTTCTCCATTGGCCTGGCGGGCGTGTTGACGCGACGCAGTGCGATTTTGATGCTGGTGGGAATTGAGCTGATGTTGAATGCGGCCAATCTGAACCTGATCGCATTCTGGCGCTATGGGCCGCATCCAGAGGCGATGACCGGGTTGCTCTTCGCAATTTTTTCCATTGGCGTGGCTGCGGCCGAGGCCGCTGTGGGTTTGGGATTGTTGGTGGCTGTGGCGCGGAGGGTGCGAACGACCGATGTGGACCAGATGAACGCAATGCGGGGATAAACGATGTACGGAAAAATTCGCGCATGTTTTTTGGGGAAGCCGCTGGTTGCGAACCATTTCGAAATAGATT
>DAHUZD010000094.1 GCA_027306745.1 Acidobacteriaceae bacterium | reverse complement strand
AAGGAACTGGACCAAGCCGCAGCCAGCGCGGGCGCGCGAAGCCGCAAGGCCGCCAAGAAGAAGCGCCGCGGCTGAAGATTCTTGACCTCCTGAAAAATTTTTCGTACTTTTCCGCTACAGTTGTGTCTAACAGAGAGGCGGAGAGATTCCGCCTGCGCACACAGAGGAGGCGAAGCTTTGGACGAAAAATCGGTCACACGCAGGGACATGCTTCGCCGCGTTGGTGCATCTCTGGGCGCATCGGCAGGAGCCTTAGCGCTGGCTTCTCCGCTCAACGCGCTGGCGCCGAAGACGCAGCATCCTGACTCATCTCCCACAGCGCAAACACCCAAGACCGAAACCGAGACGGCCAAAAAGTATCCACATCCGCCCGGAGTTTTCATCAATCGTCCGCTGACGCAAATATCCAAAGTTGCAGAGGCTCTGCTGGACGATATGGAAGGCCGCGGCGTGGCTTATTTTTTCGAGCAATCCCACGCAACCACCGGCTTGGTGCGCGACCATGCGCGATCCGTAGGCACCACGACCAATCGCCAGGGCAGCATCGCCGCCACTGGATTTGGCTTGAGCGCACTCTGCATTGCTGCGGAGCGCCGCTATCTGCCGCCCATCTTGTGTGAAGAGCGCGTGGAGCGCACCCTGGCCTTTCTGCTGGAAGAGTGCCCGCACGTCCACGGCTTTTTGTACCACTGGGTGGATATTGGCAGTGGCCAGCGCATGTTCAACTCTGAAGTCTCTTCCATCGACACGGCACTGCTGCTCAGCGGCGTGCTGCATTGCAAGCAATACTTCGCCGGCAATGCGCGCATTGTCGCGCTGGCCAACACGTTTTACGGGCGCATAGACTGGCAGTGGATGCTCAACGGCGGCACAACGCTCTCCATGGGCTGGACGCCGGAGGATGGCTTCATCCACTACCGTTGGGACACCTACGCCGAGCTGATGAACATGTACCTGTTGGCCATTGCCTCGCCTACACACCCGATTCCCGCAGCAACGTGGAATGCCATCGACCGGCCCATCATCGAATTTGGCGGCATCGAATACATCAGCGGCGTGGAGCCGCTGTTTGTGCACCAATACGCACATGCCTGGTGCGATTACCGCGGATTGCTCGATCTGCACGCACATTATTTTTTGAATTCGATTGCCGCCACGCGTGCTCATCAACTTTTTTGTCTGACCCTGGGCCGGGAGTTTCCCTGGATGAACCAAAATCTGTGGGGCATCACAGCCTGCCAGTCCCGGCGCGGCTATTCGGTATGGGGTGGGCCACCAGAGTTTGGCAGCGTGGATGGCACTATTGCTCCCTGTGCCACAGCGGGTTCCCTGCCCTTTATGCCTGCGGAATGCGCGCATGTGCTGCTGTCGATCCGCCAACATTATGGTGAACGCGCTTGGACGCGTTATGGCTTTATCGACTCCTTTCAGCCGGAGGCAAATTGGTTCGCACCCGACCTGCTCGGCATCGACCTGGGAGTGAGCATCTTGATGGCGGAAAATCTGCGCAGCGGCCATGTATGGAAGTACTTCATGCGCAACCTGGAGATTCCACAAGCCATGCAAGCCGTGGGCTTCCACCTCGACGCCGACCCGGCTGGCAATCTTTGCGCAGAATCGTAACGGACTGCAGAGCCGCTTTCGGCCCAACCCCTCTTGATTTTTTTGTGCGCACCGGTTCACTCAATTCCCATGAGACGGTAGAATCAGGCTTTGCGCAGAGTATGCCTCACTCTGAGCATGTGTACGTCTGCCGAAGACATGAATCAGCCCACCCAACCCGATGCCGTGCAGCACGCCTGGCGCGCGCGCATGGAGGCGCTGCGCAATCTGCCGCCCGTGCTGCGCATTGTGTGGGAGTGCGGCCCGGCTGTGGTCGTCTGGTCCATACTGCTGCGTGTGCTTGTGGCGCTGGCGCCGGTGGCGTTGCTGGCCGTTTCGCGCTGGATCGTCGATGCGATCGTGCAAGCCTTGGAGCACCACGCTGCGCTGCCGCATCGATTCTGGTGGATCGTTGCGCTGGAGTTTGCCATAGCCGTTGCCTCCAGCGTGCTGAGCCGTGGCATCAGCTATTGCGATGGCCTGCTCGGCGATCTGTACAGCCACCACGTCAGCATTCGCGTGATGGAACACGCATCCCAACTGGACATCACCGCATTCGAAGACCCGGTCTACTATGACCGCTTGGAACGAGCACGCGTGCAGGCCACTGACCGGCTGGTGATGATTCAGATGATCGGCTCTGTCTTTCAGCAGGCGTTCACAACGGTCTCACTGGCTGGAACGATCGTGTACTACACGCACTCAGTGTGGATTCTGCTGC
>DAHUZD010000090.1 GCA_027306745.1 Acidobacteriaceae bacterium | reverse complement strand
CTTGGCACGCGGCTACGCCAATGAGCAAGAGGCATTACGCCGCATTTCGGCGCGCGTCTTGCTGGCTGGCATCTCTTCAGATTGGCTCTTCCCTGCCGCGGAGATTCAGGACCTGGCCAATCGCTGCCGCCGCGCCGGAGTGCGCTGCGATTACATCGAAGTCCAATCGCACCACGGCCATGATGCTTTTCTAGCCGAGGCCGAAAGCTGGCGTGCGTTTGTGGAGTTTGTGGTGCGTGACCCGCAGAGCCAACGCACGGACGCTCCATTCGCATTGCAAACCGCGCACTAGAGCACCGCGGCTACGTCCCCACCCGAGCCGCAAACGAGCGCGGCGGGAGATGGAACGCCGGAAGTTATTCTATGAGCTGGAAATGACAACGGGCCCAGACTCAAGTCTGTGCCCGTTGCGGTGTTTGCGTGCGAAAGGCTTACTCTTTATCGCTGCTCTCTTCGCTTTCCTTGAGTGATGCGGCAACAGCGTCGCGGCGCTTTTGGCGTGCATCTGCACGCTTCTGGCGCTTCTCATCCAAGTGCTTTTCAGCGCCCAGCAATTCGACAAAGGCGATCTCCGCTCCGTCTCCTTTTTGGAAGCCGGCGCGCAGAATGCGCAGATAACCGCCGTTGCGCTCGCCGTAGCGGGGCGCGACAGTATCAAAAAGCCGCGTGACAGCCTCGCCCGTCTGCAGATAGGCCAGAGCCTGTCTGCGTGCGTGCAAGTCGCCGCGTTTGCCCAGCGTGATGAGCCGCTCCACTTCAGGGCGCGCGGCCTTGGCTTTGGTGATGGTGGTCTGGACGCGATCCTCCAGAAGAATGGACGTCACCAGGTTGCGCAGCATGGCGCGGCGGTGGCTGGTGTTCCGTCCCAGTTTGTATCCTGCATTGCGATGACGCATGGCCAATCTCTCTTCGTTCGAATTCTTCAGTTCAAAAATTGCAGTGGAGTTAGAAACTCTCCGCATCGTCCTTCGTCGCCAGTGCTTCGTCGTCGAAGTCCTCTTCGTCTTCGTCCTCGTCATCCTCAAAACGGCCTGCGCCGCTCAACACTGCGGAGGGCAGAATGCTGGTGGGTCCGGGGACAGGGTTGCCGCTCTCATCGATGCGCATGCCGAGCGAAAGGCCCATCTGCGCCAGAATTTCCTTGATCTCGTTGAGTGATTTGCGGCCAAAGTTCTTGGTCTTGAGCATCTCGGCTTCGGTCTTCTGCACCAGCTCGCCGATGGTCTGGATGTTGGCATTCTTCAGGCAGTTGTAGCTGCGAACGGACAACTCCAGTTCTTCCACCGAGCGGTTCAGATTATCGTTGCCGTGCAGCCCGCTGCCAGAGTCGGCAGAGCTGCCCGCTTCGATCTCTTCTTCAAAGTTGATGAAGATGCTCATATGGTCCTTGAGCAGCTTGGCAGCCAGGCCGATGGCGTCTGCCGGCAAAATGCTGCCGTTGGTCCAGACCTCCAGCGTGAGCTTGTCGTAGTCGGTGATCTGGCCGAGGCGGGCTGCGTCCACGGTATAGTTCACCTTGCGCACAGGCGAGTGCACCGAATCCACCGGAATGAAGCCGATGCCCAGATCAGCGTCGAAGTTCTTGTCAGCGGAGACATAGCCGCGTCCGCGCTTCAGACGCATTTCCATGTCGAGCTTGCCGCCCTCGCTGACCGTGGCGATATACACATTCTTGTCGAGGATCTCCACGTCGCCATCGGCTTCGATCATGCCAGAGGTGACGATACCCGGCTGATCGGCGCGCAGATATATGGCCTTGGGGCCTTCGCCGTTCAGCTTGAAGGGAACCTGCTTCAGATTCAGAATCAGGTCGGTTGCGTCTTCCACCACACCCGGCAGGGCTTGAAACTCATGCAACACGCCTTCAACGCGCACAGCGGTGACGGCTGCGCCTTCAATGGAGGAAAGCAGCACGCGACGCAGGGCATTGCCCACGGTGGTGCCGAATCCGCGCTCAAAGGGCTGCGCGCTGAACTTGCCGTACTTTTCGGTGAGTGTCTCCATGTCGACAGAGAGACGCTTCGGTTTTTGGAATCCTCGCCACAGCATATGGGTTATCTCCTGCACGGCAAGCGTCGCGAAGCATTCTGCAACGGCCGTGCCTGTTCTCCTTCAAGGGATTGGAATGCCGCAAGCGGCGGCATCTTTTGCCTTGGGCGCACACACGGGGCGCGCGCCCAAGGCCGTTTGCATGGCAGACGGTGCTGCCGTGCTTACTTGCTGTACAACTCAACGATCAACTGTTCGTTGACCGGCAGTTGAATATCTTCACGCTTGGGCAGCGAGAGCACTTTGCCGCTCATGCCAACACGATCAATCGACAGCCAGTTGGGCGCGTGGCCCTGACCGCTGTACTCCGCCGCCGTGGCGAAGATGGGCAGGCTCTTGCTGCCTTCACGGACGCGAATCTCGTCACCCACGCTCACCTGGAATGAAGGAATGTTCACCTTGCGGCCATTCACTTCAACGTGGCCGTGGCGCACCACTTGGCGTGCCTGACGGCGCGAGATGGCGAAGCCCAAACGGAAAGCAACGCTGTCCAGGCGACGCTCCAACTGTTGCAAGAGCAGTTCGCCGGTAACGCCCTGGGCGCGGCTGGCCTTTTCGTAGTACGCGCGGAACTGGCCCTCTTGGGCGAAGTACATGCGCTTGGCCTTCTGCTTTTCACGCAACTGCAAGCCATAGCCAACGATCTTGGCCTTGCCCTTGCGGTCGCGGCCATGCTGGCCGGGGGCGAAGTTGCGCTTTTCAATCGCGCACTTGTCAGAAAAACACTTGGGGCCTTTCAAAAACAGCTTGACGCCTTCACGGCGGCAAAGACGGCAGACGGGTCCTGTATAACGTGCCAATGGAATCTCCTGGGTGCTGAGGCCGATCGGTTTACGGGTGGCAACCCTTCGTCCCGATCCGCAAATTTACAGTTAAAGGCGCGCCAGCCGCCCGGGTGTGGGCCGTTGGCGCGCCAAGGTTTATTCTACCGCGTTAGACGCGGCGGCGCTTGGGCGGACGGCAGCCGTTGTGCGGCACCGGCGTCACGTCGCGAATGGAGCGGACCTCAATGCCGGCCGTTCCCAGCGCGCGGATGGCGGACTCACGGCCGGAGCCGGGACCGCTGACGCGCACATCGACCACGCGCAGGCCATGCTCGCGGGCCTGATTGGCTGCGTTGACCGCCGCTTGCTGCGCGGCAAAGGGAGTGCCCTTGCGCGAGCCACGGAAGCCGAGCGAGCCGGAGCTTTTCCACGAGATCGTGTTGCCCTGTCCGTCGGTAATGGTCACGATGGTGTTGTTGAACGTCGCCTGAATGAACACCAAACCATAGGGAACATTCTTGCGTTCGCGCTTCTTGAACTTTTTGTTTTTGGCGGCCTTGCCGGCAGCGCCTGCAGCTTGTGCTTTTGCCATTAGGTCTTCGCCGTCGCTTTCTTCTTGTTGGATACCGTGCCCTTGCGCGGACCTTTGCGGGTGCGCGCGTTGGTGTGCGAGCGCTGGCCGCGAACCGGCAGGTTCTTGCGGTGGCGCAGGCCACGGTAGGACTGGATTTCGATCAGGCGCTTGATGTTCAACGAAACATCCTTGCGCAGATCGCCTTCCACCTGTCCTTCGCCTTCGATGACCTGGCGGATGCGGTTCAACTCATCCTCGCCCAGGTCCTGCATCTTTTTCGTCGGCTCCACGCTGGCTGCGGTCAAAATCCGCTGCGCGCGTGCGTCGCCGATGCCGAAAATGTACGTCAGCGCGATGCGTGCCTGCTTGTTCCGCGGCAGATCGACGCCTGCAATGCGTGCCATACTGTACCCTTCTTTTTCTTTGCAGCACCACGGCATGGCCATGGAACTGCGGTGTTGGCTGCGGGCGGTTGCCCGTCTCCTCAGCGGTGAATGGATTCCAGCGGGTTCATCGCAAGCCTTTCTACGGCTAACTAGCCCGATGGACTCCAGCGCAAACGCGCGCCCTGGCCTTAGCCCTGGCGCTGCTTGTGCTTGGTGTTTTCGCAGATCACGCGTACCACCCCGCGGCGGTGCACGATCTTGCACTTGTCACAAATCTTTTTGACCGAAGCTCGAACCTTCATATCTTCAACCTACCCTTGCCTTCCCACTGCATTGCTGCGTGCACCGGCTAGCGATAGCGGTACACGATACGTCCGCGGTTCAGATCGTATGGACTCAGCTCCACGGCAACCTTGTCGCCAGGCAGAATGCGGATGAAGTTCTTTCTCATGCGCCCGGAGACATGCGCCAGCACCTGGTGCTTGTTCTCCAGTTCCACCCGGAACGTTGCGTTTGGCAGGGTCTCGATGACCGTTGCCATGACCTCAATTGCATCTTCCTTCGACAATCGGCGTCCTGCTCCCGGTTCCCACGAACGAACCTGAATTCGTACTGCGTTGTTCCCTTGCGGGAAACTTGTTATGCGGTCAGCACCTGCGCGCCGTCCGCCGTCACCGCCACGGTGTGCTCAAAGTGGGCGCTCAGACGGCCATCGACGGTCACTGCCGTCCAGCCATCTTCCAGCACCCGCACCTCAGCCTTGCCAGCGTTGACCATCGGCTCGATGGCCAGCACCATACCCTCACGCAGCTTGATACCAATGCCACGCCGACCATAGTTGGGCACCTGCGGATCCTCATGCAAGCTGGTGCCAATGCCGTGGCCGACAAACTCCCTGACGACGCTGAAGCCTGCGGCTTCGACCACATCCTGCACCGCCGCGCCCACATCGCCGAGATACGCGCCAACTTGAACTGCGGCAATCGCACTGGCCAGCGAGGATTGTGTCACCGCCAGCAGCCGTTCCGCCTCTGGCGTCACAGCGCCCACAGGCACGGTGATGGCCGAGTCAGAATAATATCCGTCGAGGATCACGCCGCAATCGACCGAAACAATGTCGCCTGCCTTCAGCGTGGTCTTCTTGGATGGGATGCCGTGCACCACTTCGTGATTGACCGAAGTGCACAACACCCGCGGATAGCCATGATAACCCTTGAAGGCCGCCTTGCCGCCGGTTTCGGCGATCTTGGCCTCGGCCACCCGCTCCAAATCCATCGTAGTGCAACCCGGCGCGACCGCCGCCTGCACCGCATCCAACACTGCACGCAGAGCGATGCCGCTCTGCCGCATCCTGGCAATCTCCTGCGGCGTGCGAATCACAATCGCCATAGTGCCTTAGCCCCGCAACCGCACGATGGCCTTCATAACACTGGCGCTGACTGTGTCCATCGCCTGCTCGCCATCGACTTCGGCAAAGCGCCCCAAGGCGCGATAATGCTCCACCACCGGCGCTGTCTGCGACTCATAGGTGCGCAAGCGCTCGGCAAACACATCTTCCTGATCGTCGGCGCGTTGTACCAGCTCCACACCATCCACATCGC
>DAHUZD010000089.1 GCA_027306745.1 Acidobacteriaceae bacterium | reverse complement strand
GCAGCAGAGCGCGCAGGCGCTCCAATGTGTCCACGGTGTAGTTGGGTTGCGGCTCCTCCTGCGCAGGGGCCTGCAGGGGCGCGTCCAGCAACGAGGGTAGCAGTCGATCGTCGGCCTGCGCGGCCAGTGCCGTCATGGCGTAGCGATGCAAAAAATCCGTGGCGGGCTGCTCTTTCAACGGCTGCATGCCCACGGGAGCCAGCAGTACTTCATCGAGCGCAAAGGCGTTGGCCGCCTCCAGCGCAAATGCGATGTGCCCACAATGTGGAGGATCAAAGCTGCCGCCGAAGAATCCGATGCGCATGGCTGCCTCCGCGGGCGCGCTATTGCGCCGCACTCATCTCCGCGCGCAGTTGGCGGACGCGCTCCCCGATAGCATAGCGCAGCGGCTCAACACCCGCGCCGGTCACCGCAGAAATCTCCACCAGGGCCAGCTTGCGCCGTTTGGCCATGCTTTGCAGCTTCTTCAGCTTGTCAGGGTTGACTACATCCATCTTGGCCGCAACCAGCAGCATGGGCTTTTCCTCCAGACCATGGCCAAAGCTGGCCAGCTCGGCCTGGATGACCTTGAAGTCTTCCACGGGATCTGGCCGTCCGCTGGCATCGGAGACATCGACCAAGTGCACCAGCAGACGCGTGCGCTCAATGTGGCGCAGAAACTGCGTGCCCAGGCCTGCGCCCAGGTGCGCGCCTTCGATGAGTCCGGGGATGTCAGCCACCACAAAGCTCTCCTCATAGGGAGCCTCGCCGACCGTGACCACGCCCAGGTTGGGCTCCAGTGTGGTGAAGGGATAGTCAGCAATCTTGGGCCGAGCCGCAGAAAGCCGGGAGATCAGCGTGGATTTGCCCACGTTGGGATAGCCGACGAGGCCCACATCGGCCAGCAATTTTAATTCCAGGCGCAGACGCCGCTCCTCGCCCGGACGACCCGGCTCGCACTCGCGCGGAGCCTGATGCGTCGGCGTGGCGAAGTGTTGATTGCCGCGTCCACCGCGTCCGCCGCGCGCAATCACAAAGCGTTCGTCGGCCGATTGAAAGTCGTGCAGCACCTCACCGCTGGCCTCGTCGTAGACCACGGTGCCGACCGGAACCTTGAGCACCACATCGCCGCCATCGCGCCCAGTGCAGTTGGAGCCTTCGCCGTGCCGTCCGCGTCCCGCCTTGTGTTCCGGGTTGAAGCGGAAGTGCACCAGCGTGTTGTGGCGCTGGCTGGATTCGAAGATCACATCGCCGCCCTTGCCACCATCGCCGCCAGAGGGACCGCCGCGCGGCACAAACTTTTCCCGGCGAAAGGCCATGCAGCCGTTGCCGCCATCGCCTGCCTTCACCCAGATCCTTGCTTCATCAATAAACATTCTGCTTCGATTTTACTTTCATTTCGCGCCTCACTCGCGGTACCCTTCGGCGTACAGGCAAATCGCCCTGTTTGGGGATCGACTGAAGTGTGGAGAGCTGCGCCCGGCTGTGTAGCCTTTAGCCTACGCGCACGCTAGAGTTCTCAGGAGATGGCATGGCGCGCTGGCTTCCAGTGCAAGGGCGCAAACTATTGTATTGGCTAGCGTTGTGGCTGGCTTGCACCCCGGCGCTGCGGGCACAGTTGACCACGGGTATATTGACCGGCATGGTGGAGGACCCCCAGGGAGCCGTGCTGGCCGGTGCGCGTGTCTTCCTCGAAAACTCTGCCACCGGAGCCACGCTGGTCGCCGTGACCAACCGCGCAGGCCGCTACAGCTTTGTCGATCTTGCGCCCGGAACCTATGGCCTCAGCGTGGATGCAACGGGCTTTGCACTTCTGCACGTGCCCAGTGTCCGCATTGAGTTGGGCCATACAACCCGCTTCGATGCACATCTGCTCGTGGCAGCGGCTCAATCCTCCGTGCAGGTGGTGGCGCAAGTCGCTCCCTTGCTGCTGAGTTTGCAACCGGGGATGGCCACAAATTTCTCCGTCAACGATCTGCTCACCCTGCCTTCGGATAGCCGCCGCTGGACGAACTTCGCGCTGCTATCGCCGGGCGTAGTCAGCGACCAAAATGGCGAAGGTCTGCTGAGCTTTCGTGGCGTCAGCGTGTTGCTGAACAACAACACCGTCGACGGCGCGGACAACAACCAAGCCTTTTTCTCCGAGGAGCGTGGCGGCACGCGTGCACCCTACTCCATCAGCACCGGTGCGGTGCAGGAGTTTCAAGTCAACGCCTCCAACTACTCGGCTGAGTTTGGCCGCTCAGCCGGCGGCGTGGTCAACACCATCACGCGGCACGGCGGCAACAACCTCCACGGCGAGGTCTTCTTCTTCGATCGCAACAATGCATTGTCGGCCACCAATCCCTACTCCACGCTAACCACTTCCACCCCCTCCGGCGGCTTCGGCTTTAACACCACGCCCAACAACCCTGCCGGAGACCGCCAGCAGTCAGGCTTTTCTCTCGGCGGGCCTATCCGGCATGACCGCCTCTTCTGGTTTTATTCCTTCGATCATGTCAGCAAAAATGAACCGGCTATCTCGCGGACGGGCAGCCCGCAGGCCATATTTGCCGCGCCCATCCCCAAGCTGCCCACCGGCACCTATTTGGGATTCCCCATCACCTGCGCCAACCTGCCGCCGTATGGAACCGGCAGCCAAGGTGCGCCCACGGCCAGCTCCAGCGCCGTTTACACCAGCGTCTTTCAATTTGAAGCCACGCAGGGTGCGTGTGAGGTCTACGACCGGCTGGATTTGCAGGACTACACCGCAGGCATTGCGCAGTATCAAAAAGGCTTGCAGCAAGTGGTGCTGGGCACCAGCGGCGTGGTGCCGCGCACCGGCAGCCAGATGTTGAACTTTGCCCGGCTCGACTGGCAGATCAACGACCGCAATCGCGCCGCCGTCGAGTACAACCGCATGGGCTGGAGCTCGCTCAACGGCGTGCAGACGCAATCCTCCGTCCAATATGGCGTCAACAGTTTTGGCAACGATAACCAATCGCTCAACTGGGTCATCACGCGGCTCACCAGCTTTTTCACCGAGAATCTGGCCAATGAGTTACGCGTTCAATATGCGCGCGAGATGGACACGGAAACCAGTCCCATGGCCACCGGCGTGGAGGCTCCGCTGGCCGACAATGCCTTTGGCTACGCGCCCGAGATTCGCATCGCAGGCGGCACCAGCGGAGAAGGCATGGTGCTCGGCAATCCGTCCAAGCTGCCTCGCCCGGCCTATCCAAATGAACACCGAATCCAAGTCACTGAGTCGCTCACCTGGGCGCAGAGCCATCACATTCTCAAGCTGGGCGCAGATTGGGACCGCAATTACGACATGCTCGACAACATCAACAACGGCGTCGGCACATACAGCTATACATCCTTTGGAAACTTTCTGGCTGACTACTACCACGCCACGCAGGGGTTGGGTCCGCCTGCGCCCGTGGTGTACTTCAACGTCTATTCCGGCTTTTCGCAGAGCTTTGGCCCGGCAGCGTATTACCTCATCACGCATGACATGGCCGGGTATATCAACGATGCCTGGCACGCTCGGCCCCGGCTGACGCTGAACCTGGGCCTGCGCTATGACTACGAGCGCACACCACAGGCCTTTGCTCCCAACCCACAACTGCCGCAGACCTACACCACGCCCGACGACCGCAATAATTTTGGCCCGCGCTTTGGTCTGGCCTGGGATATCTTCGGGCGCGGCCACACGATTCTGCGCATCGGCGCTGGCGTCTTTTACGCGCGCATCGTGAACGGTACGCTCTTCTCCGTGCTCACCGGCTCCGGCTCAACGCAGAGCCAGCGCACCTATCGCTATTCCTCATCCACGGCCTTTGGCGCGCCCGTATTTCCCAACGACGGCTCCAGCGCGCCCACCGGCGGAGCCATCTCCACGCTGCCCAGCGCGCATTTCTTTGCGCCCCACTATCAAGTGCCGCAATCCGTTCAGGGGGACTTCAGTTTGGAACAGCAGATCGGGCGCAACACTTCGCTCACGCTCTCTGGTATGACCAGCCTGGGCTATGAGCTGCCCAACTACATCGACACCAACATCGACACGGCCACCATCGGCCAGCTCAACTACACCATTGATATTCCCGGCCCACCGCTGGGCAAACCTAGCCCCTTGCCGCAGGGAGCCACGTATTCCACGCCGCTCTATACTTCGATCCGGCCCAATTTTCTCTATAGCAACATCACGGAGATGCTCAGCAACGTCAACTCCACCTACTTTGCCGGCGTGGTGCAGTTGGAGCATCGCACGTGGCGGGGCATCTCCTTCGGCGGCAACTACACTTTTGCCCATGCGCTGGATTATGACCAGAATGAGATGCTGTACAAATCGCCGACCAACATTCTCGACCCGAACAATATGCGCCTGAACTATGGCAACTCCAACACGGATGTGCGCCAGCGGCTGGTGCTGCATGGAACGTGGTGGCCGCTGTGGCATCGCAAAGGCTGGCTGGGCAAGCTGGAGAATGATTACAGCTTCACGCCGATTGTCACGTGGCAGACGGGATTGCCCTACACGCTGGGAGTGGGCGGCAATGCTCCGGGCGGGGCTTTTTTCGGTATCAACGGCTCCGGCGGGCCTTCGCGACTCAACATCTTTGAGCGCAACAGCTATCGCTTCCCCACCACGCAGACCAGCAGCGCGCGCATCTCAAAGCACATCAACTTCGGCAAGCGCACCACGCTGGAAATGATGGCCGATGTCTTCAATGTGACGAATCACGTCAACGTCACCAGCGTGGACACACTGGGCTACACGGCTTGCTCAACTCCACTCACGCAGGGCTGCCCGGCACAGGCCACCAGCGCCACACCATATCTGGAGTTCAACCCCACCTACGGCACCGTGACCAACGCCAACAGCAACAGCATCTACACCCCGCGTCAGATTCAACTCGCCGTACGTCTGCGATTTT
The DNA here is from genome assembly GCA_027306745.1 of Acidobacteriaceae bacterium. Lineage (GTDB taxonomy): Bacteria > Acidobacteriota > Terriglobia > Terriglobales > Acidobacteriaceae > JAJZCX01. The sequence goes on along the minus strand of DAHUZD010000089.1, from coordinate 3,592 downwards.
GAGTGTGTATCTCTATATGCATCGAATATCTACGCCTATATATTGAAGCGTGGAGGTAAGTGTGCTGCCAATGTCGAATGAAAATCAACGAGAACGTGACGTGCTTTTGCAGCCGCGCGTTGGTCGGCTTTCAGACACTGCATCCGCGCACTTGGATTTCTTTCGCGGCACTGCGTCCTTGGCCGTACTCATCGCGCATTGGAGAATGCTTTTTTTTCTGGATGGATCCCGTGTAACGCACTTGAATATCAGTCAGTATTTCTTTTATTGGATTACCAAGCTTGGACATCAGGCCGTTGTTGTTTTCTTCGTGTTGAGCGGATTTTTAGTGGGACGCACCGTACTGGGTCCCATGCAATCGGGCAAATGGTCTGCAAGGAGATATTGGCTTCGCCGCTGGACGCGCCTGGAAGTAGTTCTGCTGCCATCTCTCGCTTTATGCTGGGCGCTGGATTGGCTTGGATCGCACATATTCCCGGCTTCATCTGTCTATTTGAATACCGCTGGACTCGTTGTCATGCCTTATGACGTTACGCAAATGCATGGATTGAAAATTCTTTTCGGAAACATAATGTTTCTACAAACCATCCTTGTACATCAATTTGGCTCCAATGAGCCATTGTGGAGTCTATCCAACGAATTTTGGTACTACGTTTTATTTCCACTTATGGTGCTGATTATTGCTGTGGGCACGCGTGGGTATAACAGATTACTTTCCCTAGTCGGATTCACGGCGGTATTTATTTTTCTTTGGGTGCATCCTGGGCGGGCAATCCTCGCAGGGTATTTGGTCTGGCTCGCTGGTGCAGTAATTTCGGTTCTCCCCCCTCCAAGATACTCACAGCGTTCCCGTGCTCGGATTTTATTTACAAGCTCTTTGCTGTTACTGCTTTTGTTGGGAATATATCTTCCCACTCCGATGGCTGCGTGGCTGCGCAATGATTTATTTCTTGGTGTTCTCTTCTCAGTGCTGCTGTATTACTGCCTACACAGTCAGAGTGAGGTAAGCCAACGATATCGCAGCGTTACAAAATATACCGCCCAGATGTCCTATACGTTGTATCTGGGGCATATGCCACTGCTTGTCTTGTTTGCTGCATGCATTGGGCATCGTTGGCAGCCCGATATAAAACATATTGCCCTTGCGATACCATTTTTGCTAATTGCTTTTCTTTATGCGCGATGTGTGTATTTCCTGTTTGAAAAGCGTACGGACGTTGTGCGCAAATGGTTGGAGGCCAGAATGGGGCTGGTCTCTCCGTTGACACAAGATTCCTTCCATCCCCGCTCAGAATTCTTGGCGTAGGATTCTTCGGGTCTGATTCGAATCATCCCTGCACCAGAGGTTTTGGCCTGTGCGCAGGTCTTTGCATTGCATTTCCATGCAGCATCACAGCGCAACGCTTTTTTCTTCCACCAACTTCTTGGCTTTGGCGATGAATTCGTCGAGCGCGATGGAGCCTTCGTCGCCCTTGCCGCGCGTGCGCACGCTGACGGCGTTGGCGGCAGCTTCCTTGTCGCCCATTACCAAAACGTAGGGAATCTTTTGCATCGTCAGGTCGCGGATTTTTGCATTCATCTTCTCGTTGCGCGCATCCAACTCCACGCGCAACCCCGCGGCCTGCAATTGCGACTGTACCTGCCTGGCGTAGTCGCCGTGCTTTTCGCTGATGGGCACCAAGCCCACCTGCACCGGGGCCAGCCAGAGCGGAAAGGCGCCGGCGTAGTGTTCGATGAGCACGCCAAAAAACCTCTCAACGGAACCGAAGAGCGCGCGATGCACCATCACTGGCTGATGGCGCTCGCCATCCTCGCCAACATATTCCAGTTCAAAACGCGCGGGCAGGTTGAAGTCAAACTGCACGGTGGAGAGCTGCCACAGGCGATCGAGGCAATCGACCAGCTTGATGTCGATCTTTGGCCCATAGAAGGCCGCCTCGCCCGCGATGGTCTTGTAGGGAATGCCCTTGCGGCTGAGTGCGCGCTCCAGCGAGCCGATAGCCAACTCCCACTTGTCGTCACTGCCCGCGTAGCTCTTGCGATCCTTCGGATCCCAGGTGGACAGCTCCACCTTGAACTCTGCAAAGCCGAAGGTGGTTAGCACGCTCTGCGCAAAATCAATGCAGGCGACCACTTCGTCTTCGATCTGGCCGGGCGTGCAAAAGATGTGCGCATCGTCCTGCGTAAAGCCGCGCACGCGCAGCAGGCCGTGCATAGTGCCGCTGCGTTCATAGCGATACACATTGCCCAACTCGGCCAGGCGCACGGGCAGGTCGCGGTAGCTCTTTGGCGAATTTTTGTAGATGAGAATGTGGCCGGGGCAGTTCATCGGCTTCAGCCGGTAGTCGGCATCGTCCAGTTCCATGGGCGCGTACATGTTTTGCGAGTAGAAGCCCTCATGCCCGCTGATCTTCCATAGCTCCTTGCGCATCACGTGCGGCGTGTAGACCAGGTCATAGCCGCGACGCACACACTCGGCGCGCATCCAGTCCTCCATGGTGCGGCGAATGATGCCGCCCTTCGGATGCCAGAAGATGAGGCCCGCGCCGGCGACCTCTTGAATGGAAAACAAGTCCAGTTGCTTGCCCAGCACGCGATGGTCGCGGCGTTGCGCCTCTTCCAAGCGCGCGAAGTGTTCGTCCATCTCCTTTTTATTGAAGAAGGCCGTGCCATAGATGCGCTGCAACTGCGGATTTTTTTCGTCGCCCAGCCAGTACGCTCCGGCAAGGTTGAGCACCTTGTAAGCCTTGACGCGGCCTGTGGACGGCACGTGCGGGCCACGACAAAAGTCCACAGAGGCGCCGTTGCGATACAGAGAGATTTTTTCTCCGGGCTGCGTGAAGCGCTCGATAAAGTGCAGCTTCATGAAGTCGTTGTCGGTGCGGAAGCGCGCCAGGCCCTCCTCGCGCGGCTGCCATTCGCGCTGAAATTTTTCATCGCGGGCGACGACCTCGGCCATTTTGGCCTCGATGCGCTGCAAGTCCTCTGGCGTAAAGGGCGTGGGTCGGAAAAAGTCATAGAAAAAACCGGAATCGGTCGCGGGACCATGGCCGAGCTTCGTCTCTGGAAACAACTCCAGCACGGCTGTGGCCAACACGTGCGCGGCGGAGTGGCGCAGCACGCGCAGCGACTCCGCATCTTTTTCTGTGAGCAGGCGCAGGGCGACGTCTTCCGTCAGCGGCTGCGTGAGATCAACGATGCGTTCGGCGCTGGCATCCTCGGCGCCGTACATGGACGCTTCACTGGGGGCGTCGTGGGCCGTGGTGGTGGTCGTGGGCGCGTGGGTGGGGCGAATCTGCGCAGCGATACACGCTGCGGCCAGGCGCGGCGAGATGCTGTTGGCAATCTCCAACGGTGTTGTGCCCGCAGGCAACGTGCGCAGGCAGCCGTCGGGCAACTGCACCTGAATTGTGGTTTGTGATGTGCTCATGATCTGTGTGGAATGCTTCTCTACTTGAGGATACTTGTTTTGCCGCGCCTTGCACTGTTAGCCCAGCAGCTTGGCGGCTTCCTGCGCGAAGTAGGTGACGATGAAGTCTGCACCGGCGCGACGGATCGATAGCAGCGACTCCAGTAGCGCGCGGTCGCGCTC
>DAHUZD010000087.1 GCA_027306745.1 Acidobacteriaceae bacterium | reverse complement strand
CGAGCAAGCTGTCTTCCACATCCGCGCGCACCTGTGCAGACAGATTGTTTCCGCGCGCCTGCGCCTGCGCCAACTGAGCCTGCGCGATGTGCGCATCGCCACGCAATTTTCCCTCTTCAAACAGAGGAGCGCTCAGCGTGCCTGCCAGATTCAACGTGCCGTAGGAACTGTTGGGATTGACGCCAATCTCGCCGTAGTCGATTTCAAAGTTCAACTGGGGCAGACGCTCAAACGTTGCGGCAGACTTAGCCTGTTGAGCGGCGAGCACCTGCTGCTCGGCGGCCTTCAGGTCGTTGCGATGGGTCAGCGCCTGCTGCATGGCTTGTGACTCCTCCACGTGGTCCAACGCGGCATAGGGAGCCGTGTCGGTCAGATCAACTGGCTGATCAAGCGGCAGGCCAATGACGCGCGCCAGCGCGATCTTGTCCTTGTCGTACTGGTTCTGCGCGGCAATGAGCGACTGTTGTTGCGTTTGAAAATCCACGCGGGCACGCAACTCATCCAGACGCGGAGAGACGCCAGCCTGATGCCGCGCCACAGCCTGGTCCAGCGAGAGCTTGGCTGTGTCGACCTGGGCCTGCACGCCCGCCACGCGGGCTGCGTCTGCCAGACAAAGCAGATAGGCATTGGCCGCCGTGACGACCACCATGTCGCGCGCATCTTGCAGGGAAAATTGCGCCGCCTGAAAGTCATGCCGCGCGGCCAAGTAATTCTGCAACGAAGGCACGTTGAACAAGGACTGTTGCAGCGTGAAACGAAAATCCGTGTAGCCATACGGGCCGATGATCACGGGAAAGCCCGGACCGCGCAGGCCCTCGGCCTGCAGGTTGGTTTGCGCCACCACAGCCTGCGCCGTGCCGGTGACGGTGGGCAGCAGGGATTGCAAAGCCTGCAAGCGCTCTCCGCGCACCTGCCCGGTGACATCCGACTGCAAAAGGATGCCGAGATTCGTACGCAGCGCGCGCGCGATGGCATCGTCCAGGCTCAGCGGAAGCCGTTGCGCCGTGGCGTGTTCACGAACCACGCTGCCCTGAAAATCCACGCCCGTTGGCGTCTGCGCGTAGGCACAAAATGTGTGCGCGGCCAACAGGCATCCCAGCCCAATTGCAAGGCTGCCAGCGTTCATTTTTTGGGTCTTCTTCATTCGAATCGTCAGCAACGAACCGTCCAGCCAATCTCTGCTAAGCTCTTGAACCTTTAGATGCGCCGGGGAGAAAAATGATCGAAAAAAATTTCCACATAGGCCAGGTTGCCCGTACCGCAAAGCTGCACTTCCTTCATGGTATCCGATTCGGCAGCGTTGATGAAAATTCGCACGCTGTAAACCCGTGGCAACGGGATTTCGGTACAATTCCCATACTCCCAGGCCCGGATTGAAAAACCAGACGGCCAGAGTTGAGAGACGAAGCCTGCACGCACTGCGTGCCGAAGGCCCTACATATGAAGTCCAGCCAGCCACCCGCCGAGTTTCGCTACTTCAACCGGGAAGAGTCGTGGCTCAGTTTTAATCAACGAGTGCTGGAGGAGGCGCAGGACGCTTCCAACCCCCTGCTGGAGCGGGTGAAGTTTCTGGCCATTACTGCCAGCAATCTGGATGAGTTTTTTGAGATTCGCGTAGCCGGCATTTTGCAACGCATTGAGGACGGCTACGCCGAGCGCGGCCCCGACGGTCTGCTGCCGCAGGAGATGCTGGAGCGCATCGCCCAGCGCACGCACACATTTGTCGATGAACAATAAGCCTGCTGGAACCGCGATCTGATTCCTGCGCTGGCCTCAGCCTCCATTCGCGTGCGTAGTTGGCAAGAGCTGAGCCACGCAGCGCGGGAGTACGCTCTGCGCTTTTATCAGACCGAAGTCGATCCGCTGCTGACCCCGGTGACCATCGACCCCAGCCATCCATTTCCGCGTGTGTTGAACAAGGCGCTGTGTCTGGCTCTCTTGCTGCGGCGCAAACGCAAAGGCGCTCCGGGCAACATTCTTGGCGTGGTGACCGTGCCGCGCGCCCTGCCGCGCTTGGTGCCACTGCCCGCGGAAGAAGGCTGCCATGACTACATCTTTCTGCATGACCTGATCGAGTCGCAGGCCGCCGTACTCTTCCGAGGGTATGAGGTGCTGTCCACCGCGGCCTTTCGCGTCACGCGCAACAGCAATCTGTATATGCAGGGTGAAGAATCGCGCAGCCTGCTGGAAAGCGTGCGCGCCGAGCTGCACAACCGCCGCAAGGGCGATGCTGTGCGTCTGGAGATTGAAATGACCGCCGACGCGGAGATCGTCGAGCGTCTGCGCACCAACTTTGAGCTGGAAGAGTTTCAGGTCTTCCGCACCGATGGCCCGGTGAATCTTTCGCGCCTGATGAATCTGTACACCAAGACCAACGCGGCGCATTTGAAGTTTCCGCTCTTCAGCCCGCGCGAGCTGCGCCTGAACCGGCAGTCGGAAAATTTATTTGACGAGATTCGCCGGCATGATCTTCTGCTACACCATCCGTATGACTCCTACGATGCCGTTGTGGGTTTCATCCAAGCCGCGGCGGAGGATCCTAACGTGCTGTCTATCAAGCAGACGTTGTACCGCACCACGGCCAACTCCGCCATCTTTGAAGCATTGCGGGCCGCCGCGCAGTCCAAAGAAGTCACTGTGGTTGTGGAGCTAATGGCGCGCTTTGATGAAGCCTCCAACATCCGCTGGTCGCGCGATTTGGAAGATGCGGGCGTGCAGGTTTTTCATGGCATTGTCGGCATTAAAACTCACGCGAAAATGGCGCTGCTGGGTCGGCGCGACTCCGACGGCAGCGTGCGCCGCTACGCGCACCTGGGCACGGGAAATTACAACGCGGAAATGGCGCGCATCTACACGGACATGAGCCTGTTGACAGCCAATCCGCAGATCACCAGCGCTGTGCACGCGGTCTTCAATTATTTAACGGCGAATTCTGAATCTGATGATTACCGCCCGCTACTGGTTGCGCCGCTGACCATGGCCGAGGGCTTCATCCGCCTGATTCAACGCGAGGCCGAACACGCGCGCGCCGGACGGCCCACCCGCATCTTTGCCAAGATGAATTCCCTGTTGGAGCTGAGCGTGATCGAAGCGCTCTACCAAGCCTCGCAGGCCGGCGTGCAGATTGATCTGCTTGTGCGCGGCATCTGCGCACTGCGTCCGGGTCTGCCGGGGCTAAGCGATACGATTCGCGTACGCTCCATCGTCGGCCAGTTTTTAGAACACAGTCGCATCTTCTACTTTGAAAA
>DAHUZD010000072.1 GCA_027306745.1 Acidobacteriaceae bacterium | reverse complement strand
CGTCACCGATCCCGGCTCCAAAATGGAGCAAGTAGCGCGCGGCCACGGCTTCCGAAAAATCTTTTACGGCGACCCATCGATTGGCGGGCGCTACTCGGCATTGTCCAACTTCGGCATGGTGCCCGCAGCGGCGATGGGGCTGAATGTGGACAAGCTGCTGGAGCAGGCCAAGCTGGCCGTGGACGCATCTAAAAACCCCAACATCGCAGAAAATCCCGGCGTGCATTTGGGGCTGGTGCTGGGCACGGCGGCCAATCTGGGCCGCGACAAGATTACGTTTTTCACCTCGTCGCAGGTGCACGACCTGGGCGCGTGGCTGGAGCAGCTCATCGCCGAATCCACCGGCAAACAAGGCAAAGGCATCACGCCCGTGGACCGCGAGGCGATCACCACGCCGCAACATTATGGCAACGACCGCGTCTTTGCCTACATCCGGCAGCAAGGGGCCAACAACACAACCACCGATGCGGCTGTGGCAAAGCTGGCGCAGGCTGGTCATGCCGTCGTTCAGGTGGAGCTGGCGCAGACCTATGACATTAGCCAGCAATTCTTTTTGTGGGAGGTCGCCACGGCGGTTGTAGGCGCGGTGATGGACATCAACCCCTTCAACCAGCCGGATGTGGAGGCCAGCAAGATCGAAACCAAGCGCCTCACATCTGAATACGAGCAGACTGGCAAGCTGCCGCAGCGCGAACCCATCTTTACTGAGGAGGCTGCGCACGACGCAATCGCACTCTATGCTGGCGAACGTTACGCCGCCGTGCTGCAAAGCGCGCTGCCCACGGGCGGCAAGCATGACCTGACCGCCTATCTGCGCGCGCATCTGGCGCAGTTGCAGGCCGATGATTACTTCGCCACGCTGGCCTACATCGAAATGAATGCCCAGCATGAGGCCGCACTGCAACAGTTCCGCCATGCGATTCGTGACGCCAAGCGAGTGGCCACATGCCTGGGCTTCGGCCCGCGCTTTCAGCACTCCACCGGGCAGGATTACAAGGGCGGCCCCAACACGGGCGTCTTTTTGCAGGTGACGGCGGAGCACGCCGAGGACCTAGCGATTCCGGGGCAAAAGTACACCTTTGGCGTGGTGCTGGCAGCACAGGCCGCTGGCGATTTGGCCGTGCTCGACCAGCGCGGACGCCGATCGCTGCGCGTGCATCTCGGCAAGGATGTTGCAGCAGGCCTGGCGCGTTTGAATGCAGCGATCTCGAAGGCGCTGGCCGGATAGTTCTTCAGGCTGCGCCGACTCCCACGCGTCGCAAACACGGCGAAGAATGGGTGCCCGCGTTGATTTCCAACCAACGATGAGTCATTGTGAGGAGTGCAGCGGAGAAGAATCCAGAGAGATTCGGCTTTGCAGACTCGACACCCATTCTCTGGATTCTTCGCTTCCTTTGGTCGCTCAGAATGACTTGGTGTGCGTGGCGCGAATGGAAATGGATCTCAGCATGTCAGAAATGCCCCAAACTGCAAACCCTTGTCATCCCTCCACTTCGCTTCGCTCGGCATGACAATGTGTGGTGAGCGCAAAGGCACCTATTCCACCGTAACGGACTTGGCCAGATTGCGCGGCTGATCCACATCGCAGCCGCGGCGCACGGCGATGTGATAGGCCAGCAGTTGCAGAGGCACAATTTCCAGGATCGGCGCGAGCAACTCCGAACACGGCGGAAGCTCGATCACGTGGTCCGCCATTTTGTGAACCTCGGAGTTCCCCTGGGTCGCGACCGCGAGCACGATCCCCTCTCGCGCTTTCACCTCCTGGATGTTGGAGAGGGTCTTT
>DAHUZD010000066.1 GCA_027306745.1 Acidobacteriaceae bacterium | reverse complement strand
GGGCATGGCGATCTATGACACCATGCAATTCATTAAGAACGATGTGGTTACATACTGCATTGGCCAAGCGGCCAGCATGGGCGCATTTCTGCTGATGTCCGGCACGCAGGGCAAGCGCTTTGCCTTGCCCAATTCGAGAATCTTGATCCACCAGCCGTCGATGGGTGGACTTTCGGGCCAGGCGACCGATATTGATATACATGCGCGGGAAATCCTGCGAATTCGTGAGATTACCAACCGGCTGATGTCCCAGCACACGGGCCAGTCGCTGGAGCGGATTGAGCGGGATGTGGAGAGGGATTTCATCATGAACTCGCAACAAGCCAAGGAATATGGCATCATTGATGAAATCATTGACCGACCCCGCACGTAGCTGGCTGCCGGCAAGCAGGAGGAGGGAGCCGCAATGAAAACCCGATCCGGATCCGAGGAAGCGCTGCGCTGTTCGTTCTGCCATAAGTCGCAGGACGCAGTGGCGAAGCTGATCTCCTCGCCCAGCGATTATCCGCGGGCCTACATCTGCGACGAGTGCGTCGCGGTCTGCAACTCGATTCTGGAAGACGACCGTGGCAACACGGCCGAGGCGCGCCCCGGCGCTGCACCGGCCCACTTGCCCAAGCCGCAAGAGGTGAAGGCATTTTTGGACGAGTACGTCATCGGCCAGGACATCACCAAAAAGAAACTGGCCGTGGCCGTCTACAACCACTACAAGCGCATCCAGATGAACCGGACGCGCGGCAGCGATGTGGAGTTGTCCAAGTCCAACATCTTGCTGGTTGGCCCCACAGGCAGCGGCAAAACGCTGCTGGCCCATACGCTGGCCAAAATGCTGGACGTGCCCTTTGCCATCGTCGACGCCACCACGCTGACCGAGGCCGGGTATGTGGGCGAGGATGTGGAGAACATTATTCTGAAGCTGCTGCAGGCAGCCGACGGCGATGTGAACCGCGCCCAAAGCGGCATCATCTATATTGACGAAATCGACAAGATCGGGCGCAAGGACGAAAACCCCTCGATTACCCGCGATGTCTCCGGCGAGGGCGTGCAGCAGGCCCTGTTGAAGATTCTGGAAGGCACGGTGGCCAATGTGCCGCCGCAGGGCGGGCGCAAGCATCCGCACCAGGAATTTACTCCGGTCGATACCACCAACATTCTCTTCATCTGCGGCGGAGCCTTCGTCGGTTTAGAGCGCGTGATTGGCCGCCGCGTTGGCAAAAAGGCGCTGGGCTTCAAGGCCATTGCCGACCGTGCCGACCATCCCGAAGCTCAATCGGCTGCGCAGCGCGACATTGAACTGCTGCGCCGTTGTGAGCCGCAGGATCTGATCAAAGTTGGCCTGATTCCAGAGTTGGTGGGCCGACTGCCTGTCATGGGCGTGCTGGATGAACTGGATGAAACGGCGCTGGTGGAGATTTTGACTCAGCCGCGCAATGCCATCCTCAAGCAGTATCAGCGGCTCTTTGAATATGAAAACGTCCGCCTGCACTTTACCGAAGGTGCCGTGCGCGGCATCGCCCGCGAGGCGCTGCAACGCAAGGTGGGCGCGCGCGGTCTGCGCATGATTCTGGAAGAGCTGATGCTGGACATGATGTATCACCTGCCCAGCACCAAAAAGGTGCGCGACATCGAAGTGACCGCCGAGATGGTGCAAAAGCGCGACCTGTCGGTGCTGTTGCTGGAAAAAGCTGGATAGCCTTCCCCTTGGAAATATGCGCACCGCCCGCACTCAGCGGGTGGTGTGCATGGCCAGCCGCCTCGTAATTTCCACGCGACACTTTGTCATCCAAAGCTGGAACTGCCGGCCTTCTTTGTTGCCGCGCTTCTCGGCTGAATGCATCGCTTCCCAAAACGACAGCCGCACGTCCATCCTGTAGACTCCTGTGCGAGGTCTTATGCGTATTCTCAGCGTCGCCAGCGCCATGCCGCAGTACTCCTACAGCCAGCAGGAAATCTTCCAGGAGCTATGCAATCACTGGCAGGGCCAGTTGGAGCATCCCGAGGTGCTCGAACGGCTGCATCAGCGTGTCGGCGTCGAGCACAGGCATTTGGCCTATCCACTCGAGGAGTACCGGCAGATTCAAACCTGGGGCCAGGCCAACGATCGCTGGATTCGTGCCGGGCTGGAGCTGGGCGACCGCGCCATTTCCACTGCGCTTGAGCGGGCTGGGCGCAAGACCGCCGACATCAGCGCGCTGCTCACCGTCTCCGTCACGGGTATCGCCGCGCCTTCGCTGGATGCCAAACTGACCAACCGCATGGGCCTGCCTCTGGATATGCGCCGCACGCCGATCTTTGGCCTCGGCTGCGTCGCCGGAGCCGCAGGCATCGCGCAGGCCGCCGATTATGTGCAGGCCTATCCAGACCGCATCGCCGTGCTGCTCTCGGTCGAGTTGTGCTCGCTGACCTGGCAGCGCAAGGATATTTCCGTCGCCAACATGATCGCCTCTGGCCTCTTTGCCGATGGCGCAGCCGCCGTGGTGGTGGCTGGCGATTCCGTCCCGGGCACTGGGCCAGAGATTCTCGGCCACCGCTCCAGCTTCTACGCCAACTCGGAACACTTGATGGGCTGGGACATTTCCGAAGAAGGTTTTCAGATTGTGCTTTCGCCTGAGGTGCCAGAGATCGTGCAACAAAATCTACCGCGCGATGTGGATGGTTTTTTGGCGGAGCATAACCTGCGCCGCAGAGACATCGGTTCTTGGATCATGCACACTGGCGGCCCAAAGATTCTGGACGCGGGGGCAGAGGCGCTGGGGCTGACGCGCGAGGACTTTGCGCCGTCGTGGGAGTGCCTGCGCCGCGCAGGAAACATGTCCTCGGCTTCGGTGCTGCTGGTGTTGGAGGATTTTCTCTACAACATTCACCCGCCCGCGGGCAGCTATAGCGTCCTGGGTGCAATGGGGCCAGGCTTCTGTGCGGAATTGCTGCTGCTGCGCTGGTAGCGCCGCGTGCTGGCCGATCGTTGGGGACTCTGCGCCCAAACTTGCGAGTCATTCTGAACGACCAACGGGAGTGAAGAATCCAGAGAATGCTGATTGGGCGAAAACCGCATTGCCCCGCAAACCCCTTCTGGATTCTCCACTCCGCTGCGCTGCGCTCAGAATGACCCGTCGTCGTTCTGAAATCATCGCACAGTAAAAATATCGGGCATTCTCGTCGCTGCACTCCGCAGAATTGCCGGAAATCTAGAGGGATTCGACACAAAAGCGGCCAGCGGCTATGCTCAATTGCACATGAGCACACAAACACAAAATCGCCGCATTGGCATTCATCTTTCCACCACGGGCGGCGTGGATAAGGCCGTGGCCCATGCGCCGGAGATTGGTGCCAATACGCTGCAAATATTTTCCGCCAGCCCGCGGATGTGGCGTGCCTCCAAAATTTCTCCCGCGCAAGGGGAGCAGACCCGCACCGCACGCGCCGCCCACAACGTTGGCCCGCTGGTTATCCACACCAGCTATCTGGTCAATGTGTGCAGCCAGTCCGACGAAGTGCGCCAGAAATCCATCGTCGCTTTCCGTGGCGAAATTGAGCGCGCGTTGGCGTTGGGCGCGGAGTATCTGGTGTTGCATCCTGGCTCCTACCGCGGCATGACGCGCGAGCAAGGCTTGTATTTGGCAGCCGAGTCCATCGCGCGCGCCATCGACGGGCTGCCCTGGCAGGGCACACCGTTTCATATTTTGATTGAGAATACGGCTGGCGCGGAGTTTTCCTTGGGGGGATCCTTCGAGCAGGTTGCGGAACAGATCGAGCGCCTGCGCGCCCATGCTCCCGTGGCCGCGTGTTTGGATACCTGTCACACGCATGTTGCCGGGTACGATCTGGTCAGCGAATCAGGCTATGCAGAAACGCTGCGCCAGATCGAACAGACCGTCGGTACGAAGCATGTGCGCGTCTGGCATTGCAATGACGCCAAGGCCGAGCGCGGATCAAAATTGGATCGTCACGAACACATTGGCGAGGGAAAGATCGGCCTGGAACCCTTCCGCCGCCTTCTGCACAATCCAGAGTTTGCCCATTGCGCCTTCATCGCCGAAACTCCAGTCGATGCTCCCGGCGACGAAGAGCGCGATGTCCGTGCCTTGCTGGCGTTGGCGGAGTAGAACTTTACCCGGTGTCATGCCGCATCGTAGCAGATGTGCCGGAGCCTTCAGCTCAGCCACCGGGGAAGAATTGAACCCCTGGATGGTTTTCGCCCGCACGGTCTAGATTTTTCTTGTTTCCTGTTTGAACCCTGCTAGAATTCCGCCAGAATTCAACACGCCTCCATTGCGCCCAGAAAAGGCTGAATCGCAGGCAGTCCTCTTGTTTGCGCACAGAGATGCAGGCCGGCACGGAGAATTGGCTATGGACACAGTTACAGTACGAGCACTCGAACTGGCCAAAGAATCTTCCGATCGAGCGCGCTCTGTACTGCTGTTTCTACAGGTCGCCTGCATCATCATCTTCATGGCCACGTGGCACGAAACAAAATTTAATTGGACGGTGGCACGTTTACGGGCAGCACAGGCCGCCGCTTTTTATCTGGATTGTCTCGATCAGGCACACCCAGAAGGCCAAGCGCCGTCTGAGGCAGGTTTTTCGCATGACAACTGCCACATTCTCAGCCGGCCCGACGGCACGTCTGTGTACGCTGGTACAAATTTTGACGATGTTCAGCACTACATCCGGGACTGGAAACTGACGCCAGCCGAGGCCCGGCGTGAAGTGCAGATATTGCAGCAGTCTGTGGCGGACCGGGCGATGAACATTTCGGTTCCGCTGCTCGGCTTTTCCTTCGACATCAATGATCTGAGTCTTTTGGGCGGACTGAGTCTGCTCTTGCTAATGGTGTGGTTCTACTTCAGCCTGCGCCGTGAAGAGCGGAATCTCCGCATACTTTTTGATGGGAGAAGTCCCGCGGAACTGAA
>DAHUZD010000031.1 GCA_027306745.1 Acidobacteriaceae bacterium | reverse complement strand
TATCCCATTCCCAGCGACCTGCCGGTTTACAACCAATTTCAAATACTTTCCGACCAGACGCGCGCTCATCTGCGCGGCATTTTGGAACAGGCCGAGCCATCCGCGCCCAGCCGCACTCCCAATGAGCAGAAAATCGGAGATTATTATGCCAGTTGCATGGATACCAGCGCGATCGACGCCGCAGGCCTCGCGCCGCTGCAACAGGAAATCGAAGCCATTCGCGCACTGCGCAGCAAAAGCCAGTTGCCCGCGCTGCTGGCCCAGTATCAAACGCTTGAGGTCAATGCCTTCTTCTCACTCGGCTCACAGCAGGACTTTCAAGACGCCTCCAAGGAAATCGCAGCAGCCGATCAAGATGGTCTGGGCTTGCCCGAGAAGGATTATTATCTGCGCACCGATGCGCAAAGCATAAAGATTCAGCAAGAATATGTGCAGCACCTGGCGAAGATGCTCATGCTGGCTGGAGAAGCCCCGGAGCCAGCGCAGCAGGATGCCAAGGCCATCATGGCCATGGAAACAGCCATGGCCAAAGCCAGCATGGGCGCAGTCGACCGGCGCGATCCGTCCAAGGTGTATCACATCGAAACCGTTGCGCAACTGGAGCAACGCACGCCGCTGCTGCATTGGCCGGAGATTTTTACCTCTGTACACGCTCCAGCCTTCAACTCGCTCAACGTGGCGGTTCCTGAGTATTTCACCGCGCTCAACACGATTTTGCAACAGACCGATCTGCACACAATTCAGCAATATCTGCTGGTGCGCCTGCTGGACTCCTTCTCATCGCGCTTGCCCAGGGCCTTCGATGCGGAGAGCTTTGACTTTTACGGGCACAAGCTGAGCGGAACACCCGAGCAACAACCCCGTTGGAAACGCTGCGTCTCGGCCACGGATGCCGCACTGGGTGAGGCGCTCGGCCAGGTCTACGTGCAAAAATACTTTGCCGGAGACAGCAAGCAACAGACGCTGGCCATGGTGCGCGCCATTGAGACAGCCATGCGCAATGATCTGCAATCCCTGGACTGGATGAGTGCGGCCACAAAAACCAAGGCCCTCGACAAGCTCGATCTCATCAGCAATAAAATCGGCTACCCGGAGAAATGGCGCGATTACTCCGGCCTGAAGATCATGCGCACAGATGCGCTGGGCAACTCCATGCGCGCGCGGCAATTTGATTTCGCCTATCAGATTCGCAAGATCGGCCGACCTGTCAACCGCAACGAATGGGAGATGACGCCACCAACCATCAATGCCTACTACGACCCCAACATGAACAACATTAATTTTCCCGCAGGAATTTTGCAGCCGCCGTTTTATGATCGCTCGCAGCCACCGCCGGTCAATGATGGCCACATTGGTGCGGTGGTTGGCCATGAGTTGACGCATGGATTTGATGACCAAGGCAGCCAATTCGACGGCCACGGCAATCTGAAGGATTGGTGGACGCCACAGGACAAAAAGCGGTTTGCAGAACGCGAGCAGTGCATCATTGATGAATACGATGACTTCACTGTGGTGGACTCTCTACACGTCAATGGCAGGTTGACCGTGGGCGAAAATACAGCGGACAACGGCGGTTTGCACTTGGCCTACATGGCCATGGAAGCATGGGCGCAACAGAATCAAATCGATCTGCAGAAGAAGATGGACGGCTTTAGCCCAGCGCAAAAATTCTTCATCAGCTTTGCGCAGAACTGGTGCTACAACGCCCGCCCGGAGTATCTGCGTCTCATTACCAACTCCAATGAACATGCGCCCGGGCCACTGCGCGTCCGGGGCGTCATTGAAAACATGCCAGAGTTTTCCACGGCATTTCAGTGCAAGGCCGGCCAGCCGATGGCCCCTGTGCATCGCTGCCGCGTCTGGTAGGCCAAAGCGGTGAAGCCTGCGCGTATCAGATGCGCGTAGTCTGCCCGACCGTGCTCAAGTCCACCACAAGCTGCTCCAGCACCAGCCTCTTATCCACGGGCGAAGAGCGAAGATCGCGATCGGCTCGCGCC
>DAHUZD010000078.1 GCA_027306745.1 Acidobacteriaceae bacterium | reverse complement strand
ACTTTGGCGTTTGCGGCGATGGGCTGATGAAGCTGAGCATCCCAGTACTGCATCACCATGGCAATGGATGCGGAGCCGCATCCCTCCCGGCTTTGTTGAATGTAGGGCGTGCGCAGGGCAATGGCAGCGGTTGCGGCGGTCTGCGCAGATGCAGTTCCCGCAGCCAGCATGGCCGCAATTGCCCAAGCGCGTGCGTGCATGTCGGGCTTAGTGGACGAGCGCAACCAGCAGAAGCAGGCCGAGAATCACCACGGCGATGATCAGCAGATCGTGGTCAGAGAGTCTGCCTGCGGCAAAGTCTTTCTGCGCAGTCTGGGTGCGGCTGGCCAACTGCGCCAGCTCACTGTCGCTTAACTGGCTGACGGCGTTGCTGGCCTGCTGCGGCTGAACGCCAGCCATCTGCATGGCGCGCTCGGCCTGCGGCGTGGTCAGAAAGCTGCGCACGGCGGCTTCATTCTTTTGGCGCGCGGCGGCTGCGGCGCTCAGGTCTTGCTGCATCTGCGCCGGGGAAACTACATGGCTCTCAGCCCATGCGCTGTGTGGAGTCAATGCGCAAAGGCCAGCCACCAGCGCCAGACCCAGGGAAAGCTCTCGTTTAAGAAATTTCTTCATGGCAACAACCTCCAAAAAACCGAGTGGGGGATAAAACTGCACTTTTCTAAGTTTACGAACCGGTAACGGGGTGGTCAATTGCAGGCCCGAACCTAATTCGGCCTGTGTGGCCCTGGCTTGCGCAGCATACTGCGGTGGTGGAATGATGAGACGGCAGCGAATCTGGAGTTTTGAGGGGGCGTTTGTGAAGAAGATTGCAGGATTGTTTGCGGTGTGGATGGGCCTGTCCGCCTGTGCAGGTGCGCAGAATGCGGCCCAGCCCTATGCCTGGCCGCCGGCTCCGGGCCTGTTGACGCTGCGCTTGTGGCCCAACGGCGTGCCCGATGCCAAGCCGGCGCCCGGCCCGGAAGGTGACCTGACCACGCCCAAGGACGCCTTGATTGCTGGCCGGCCCATTTTGCGCTGGGGCAACGTCACGAATCCGACGCTGACCATTTATCCGCCGCAGGGCAACAACACCGGAGTGGCCGTGGTGGTCTTTCCCGGCGGCGGCTATCACATTTTGGCCATTGACTTGGAAGGCACGGAAGTCTGCCAGTGGCTGAATCAGGCTGGCATCACCTGCGCGCTGCTGAAGTATCGTGTGCCTGACTCCGGGCCGTACCCCTCGTCGAGCGCCGCGTTGCAGGATGCGCAGCGCGCCGTCGGTTTGGTGCGGGAACATGCTGCCGATTGGCACATCGATCCCAAACGCACCGGCGTGCTGGGCTTTTCTGCCGGAGGTCACTTGGCCGCGGCGATCAGCACGCTCTACGCCAACCGCATGTATGCTCCGGTCGACGACGCCGATACCCTCTCATGCCGGCCTGACTTTGCCATCATCATTTATCCGGGCTACATCGCCTTGGCCGAGAAGGGCTTTGAACCCAACTCCTTCATTCAAGTCAATGCGCAGACGCCGCCCGCGTTTTTGGTGCAGGCGGAGGATGATCCGGTGCACGTGGAAAACTCCATTGTCTATTTTATGGAGCTAAAAAATGCCGGTGTTCCCGCGGAGATGCACCTGTATGCGCAGGGCGGGCACGGCTATGGGCTGCGGCCTACGGCGCTGCCGATTACGCACTGGCCTGCGTTGGCCAGAGAGTGGCTGCACACGATCAACGTGCTGCCCGCAACCACTAAGTAAGCGGTCAACCTAGCTACTGGGGCCACGCCGGGGCCGATATATTGCTGGGCCTCGGCGTGCAGGTGTTACAGGCGAGCAGTAGAAGCGCTCCAACAAGCCAAGTTCCAGCGATGATACGACACAGCAGATTTTTTACGGACATGGCGTCTTCTCCAGCTTGCGATCCTTCGCAAGTATTAAACGCAGCGTGTTCTTTCGTTGCAGTGGATTATGAAGAAGCATGTCCGCGACCGCCAAACGTGTTCCCAAAATAGATACGGCAACGATTTTTAGGCAGATATTGCGGAAGCACCGCCTGCGGCAAGGGCTGAGTCAGGAGGCTTTGGCGGCCAAGGCCGGTTATGAGCGCGCGTTTATCAGCTTGGTGGAGTTGGGCAAATGCAATCCATCCTTGCGCTCTGTCTTCGATATCTGCTCGACTCTTGGGATGCGGTCCTCTGCGATGATTCGGCAGGTGGAGCGAACCTCGTGGATGGACACACAGCATCGGATAGCAAAAAAAACAAGCCTGCAAGGTAAGACAGAACGACTATTCCTCTTCGGGGAACGAGGCAAGCGTGGCGCGCTCTTCCGCTGATGTCGGTGCGTTGATTTCGAGCAGCCCATCGGGCAAGCGCAGCGTGAGCTGTCGAGCCGAAATATCGACGCTGACTAGATACGCCCTGGCGAAGGGAACCAGATGTTCGCCACCCGATGCGTCTTGCACCAGCAGCAGATCGGCTGTTTCCGGCTGCGGCACAACAGAGCGGATGATGCCCAGCTCCGGCGATCCAGGCTGCGCTGCGTCCAGTACCGCACATCCGATCAGGTCGTCGATGTAAACCGAGTCATCTTCCAGAGGCACGCGCTGTCCGCGGGGAATCACCACATCGCAGCCGCGCAGGCCCTCCGCAGCCGTGATGGAATCAATGCCAGAAAACTTCAACACCAGTCTGCCTTTGTGTAGCCAATGGCGCTCAACCGTGGCCGGTTGTGGCGTGCTGCCTGGCTGGGGATGGGCAAGAAAGACGGACGTGCGTGTGGCAAAGGATTCGGGAAAGTTGGTGAGGATTTCGGCCAGCACTTCTCCGTGACGGCCTTGCGCGCGCACCAAATGGGCAATGCGCACCCAGGCGGATTGCGCCGCTGAGGAGTTGGGGGAGGAATCTGAGCCGGGCTGCGCCGGAGATGAATTGGACGTCACGCAGCTATTGTCCTACGCTGGCGGTTGACTGCGCCAGCGCAGACAGAGCCTAGCGTCTACTGCACGATGGCCGTGGCACCGGTGGCGCGCAGGGATTCGTGAGCCTCTTCAAGAATCTCCAGCGTGTAGCGATGCTGGAGCTTCATGCTGACCGCGCTGAGAATGGTGCGCAGCGAACGGGCCGTGCGGCCCTGCTTGCCGATCACCTTGCCCACATCGCTGGGGGCTACGCGCAGTTGCAGGCTGGTGGCGCTGTCGCGCACCACGGAGGAAATTTCCACCTGCTCCGGTGCATCCACCAGAGAGCGGGCAATTTCGGCGATCAGATCACAGGGAGAAGGTTCTAAAACTTCACTTGCCATGGATAACCTCACAACCACAGGGGAAAAGCTAGCTTGACTTATACCGAATCCCCTGACCGCTGTCATGCAAACAATAGTTTACGTGAAAGTAACCATGGGGGGTTACCTGGGCGGATGTCAGCCGCAGAACGGGCAAAATCACTGAACACACATTGTTTGAATGAAGCTCGAAGACCTCGAACGATGGCGTGAAACTTGCCCTCTGCGTTCCCAGTTATGCACTGGGAGAGGGTGCGAAAGGCCGGGCGAAAACGCAAAGTGCGCCTTCGCCCGCGGCCTGTCGTGGCTTAGGCGCTGGCTGGGGTAGCCTGCGGCAGGGCCATCAGCTTCTGCACGCGTTCAGAGAGTTGTGCTCCCTTGCTGGCCCAGTGTTCAATGCGCTCGCGCTTCAGGTCGCAGGTGGCTGGGTTGGTGCGCGGGTTGTAGGTGCCGACAACTTCCAAGGAGCGGCCATTGCGGGCGCGATCCTTTTCAATCACCACGACGCGGTAAAAGGGCTTCTTGCGGGCGCCAAAACGCGCCAGACGAATCGTTAACACTGGGGCAAATCCTTTCTGAATGGAAACCGGGAGCGATCCAGGGCTGCCCGCACCGGCGGGCGCACGCTGCTCCAGCTATTTAGTATCGCGGATTCCCGCGCCAGATGCAAGGCCGGGTGCGGCCCGGCTTCTGGCGCGGATGCTTTATCGAAAGGCTGGCGGATAGGGCGGAAACCCCGGCGGCGGGGGTGGCGGTGGTGGCAGGGGCGGCAGGCTCATACTCGACGCTTTTACCGCGATGGTGATGCCAATACCCAGCATGACGGCTGCGCCAATAATGGCCACGATGGCCGATGCGCGAATGCCACGGCTATGGCTCGGTTGTGTCAGTAGGGAACTACTGGCCGCTGTTGTCCGCTGTTGCGAGAGTTGCTGCACCTCCAACACCAAGTTGTTCATGGCTGTGCTGAACGCTTGGTCGCGGGTATTCTTCAAATCCACGCCCCACGGAGTGTTCACGTGAGAGTCCAACTTCCAGAGGGAGATCCGGCTCTTAGGGTCGAGAATTCTGAGCCGCAGTTGCACGTCGTGCAGTTCCGCGCCGTTCCAAGGGCCAAGGTTGCCGCTGGTAGGGGCAATCTCCGCGGCGCTGGGGCTGGCGATGCCGACGGAAAAGATCAAATCGGCCTGCTCGGGCGTGGGCACGATCTGATAATGCCCCCAGTTTTTCATCGCGGAGTAAAAGTCGACATACGGGCGATCTGGTCCGCCGCTGAAAACATCGGGGAAGAGGTTGGTTGTATCGCCGGCGTTGGCGATGAAGATGGTTTTAGCCGTGCGAATCTGCATCGGAACTGGAGCCGAGGGCTGAACGGTGGACTGGATCTGCGCGCCGGGCGCATTGGGCAGATTGGAGATCAAAGAAGACGAAATACCCGGCGCTGGGGATGTGTCTGGTTGTGCGGCCGCCGCATTTGCCAAGGCCGAGGCTGCGGTCAAATTGCCAGTAGAAGCATTTGCGGCTGCAGCATTCAAAAGGGCCGATGCGCCCGGATTGTTGGAGCTAGCGGCGGCAGCATTAGCCAGTGCTGTGGCCGAGGTGGAATTTCCAGCCGCCGCGGCTGCGGCTGCTGCGGCTGCCAGCCCAGAGGAATCTTGGGCGTAGAGTGCAGGTTCCAAGACAAGAGATGCACAGAGAAACAGGCAAAGGGAACGAGGCGTGCGAAGGGTCTTCATTGTTTCCTCGTGACGCTGTAGCCAAGACGTACAGAGGAAGGATTTCTCCCGCCGATCAATGGACGGGGATCGCAGAGAAAGGTTGTGTGTCCTGCACTTTTCTGGCGGGTCTATGGTTCGGTCTGCACATGGGCTTGTCCGGTGGCTGGATGGCTGCACCTCTGGATATCTGCAAGTAGCACGGGCCTCCAGTCCGTTTGCAGTTCGGGCCGTACGGTGAGCGCCAGGTGCAGTGCAGTTTTGTAGCTGGCACAAGCCTCGGCCGGGCGATGGAGGGCCATGAGCACATCGCCCAGCGCAGCTTGCGGGTTGACTAGACCGGGCGCGAGGTCTACGGCTTGTTGAGCTTCAGCCAGTGCAGCCTGCGGTTGACCGGATCTGAGCATGTCTTCGGCCTGCTGGGCGTGCGCGAGCCCCGCAGCCAGAGGAATGTTGAAGTGGCCATCGTAGACATACACGCCGTATTGGATGACAGCCGATGGCTTGACCTTCTTGAAGGAGTCATAGGGATTCAAAGGCCCGTCGCCAAATTCAATCCCCGCCAAGTCGCTGTCGCTGATGAGCACCGGTCCGTTGATGGCTGAGGGCGTGTCGTGCACCTCATTTAGCCACCAGATCGTATCCGCAGTGGGAAGCAGTTTGCAGGGAATCCCATAATCCGCCGGGTCGATGGCTCCAGCGGGAAAGTAGGCGAACCAGCATTGCTGGATGTTGTGTTTTTGTAAATACTCGCGGACGGCCAGCAACTGCTGTCCCCAATCGACATTGGCGTCGCTCAGGTAGAGATGCGTTTTTGTCGGCCCGCCCCAAAGCTCATTGGCGTAGGCCATGTAGGCAGGAAAGACGCGCACCGAGGTGACCACCTGCCAAAGTAGCAGGGCGGCCAGTGCATAAGCCCAGCGCCGATTGGTGCGTAGGAATGCCCAGGACGCACCCGCACCAAGGGTGTAGAGGAATGGATAAATCGGAAGCAGATGTCGTACGCCGATGTCCATGTGGTTGCTCATCGCCACCAGAAAATAAAAGGCAGGCGGCAACAGCAAAAACCAGAGCTCACGCTGATGGTTCAGCTTGCGCGTTGCGATGGCCGCAAACCCCAGTACGCAGAGCAAGAGCAGCGGCACGGTGGATTTGATGAGAAACGCTGCCGGAAAGTAAAGCCATATCCCATGCGGGTAGACCTTGCCAAAGAAGTAGCTGGGGTCAATCTCAGCGGTAATTTTTGTATTGGCCAGCCCGTAGAGAAACGACTCCGGCAAAAAATGCACACGGGCCATGTCTGTCAGCAAATGCGCATCGACTTGACTGGGGACCTGTTGCAAATACTCGGCCAAGGGCGGATTCAGGCTCAGCCCGTTGGGCCGGGCTGCATAGCGAAAGCCATACGCAGCCCAGAGCATGGCGTAAACAACCACGCCTGCCACGGCCAGCGAGCGCAGCCAGCGCAGAGCGCTTTGTTTGCGCAATTGCGGAGCGCTGACGGCAACCTCGCGCGCAGCCAGCAGAACAAACATGGGGATTAGCAAAATACCGGTGAACTTGGACAGAATCGCCAGGCCGACCGCCATGCTGGCCACAAGCAGACGCCCCGCCGATGGATTCTTAGCATTCCGGTAAAGTGCGTAGATCGCCGCAAAGATCAGGCAGGCTTCGCCAGCGTCGGTGGTCACCAGCGCGCCATGTGCAAGCAGGTTTGGATCGAAAACAAACAGTGCCAGCGCAAAGAGCGCCGCCTTTGTATTGAAGATTTCTTGCGTGGCAAGAAAAACGAGCAGAGCCAGGAGTAGCGTAAGTATTGAGACGGCCATTCTGGCGCGGAAGAGTAAGCGGCTGGCGTCATTTTTGAAGACGAAGGCCTTGCCGTCGAGGAAGCATTCCGTCTGGAACGGACGCCCCTGCAGCTTGGGAACTTGCAGATGCATGGGTAACAGTGGCGC